>CAZSVG010000010.1:0-12226 GCA_964610195.1 uncultured Candidatus Cloacimonadota bacterium
CGGAGCAGTGATCTCGGCAGTTGATCTTCTGCACGGGATCGGAGTTTATGCAGGATTCAAAGTCATACATGTCGAAGGAGCGACCGGACTATATAATACCAATTATGAAGGGAAAGTGGCTGCTGCCCTTGAGGCTATCAAAGAGGTCGATCTGGTCTATCTGCATATCCAAGCGGCTGACGAGGCTGGGCATGAGGGGAATGTCGAATTGAAAGTCAAATGTATCGAAGCCCTTGATGAACGAGTCGTCAAACCGATCATGAAGGTTGCTGCCAATGAAATTAACCCCCTAACGATTGCCTTTTTACCCGATCATCCTACCCCCTGCTCGATCCGAACCCATACTCATGATCCAATCCCTTTCATCATCTACAAACCGGGGCAAACTGGTGATGAGGTTGACCGATATGATGAAGAGAGTGTCAAGAAAGGGATATACGGGCTCATCAAAAACGGAGAGTTCATTCGTTTACTATTTAATTTATAAAGTGTTGATAAAAAAATCCGGACATCAACGACCAGATAATCTCAATCCCGGGCATTTAACTGCCAGAGGATTGGTTTTACCGGTATCTGATCAAAGCCATAGAATATGAGGTTATAGTTGTCAAATCGGGATTTTTTCCGTGAATATTTGAAGCAGATAGTTACTGATCCCGACAGAGTATTTGAGCAGTTCATCCATTTTCATACTCTGCTTATAGAGGCGAACAGCCGGGTCAACCTCATATCCCGTCAAACAGAACCGGAAGAGATCTGGAACAGGCATTTTTATGACTCCTTAATTCCCCTGAAATCAGGCTTTGATTTCAATGATCTGACCATCCTTGATCTCGGTTCGGGGGGTGGTTTACCGGGTATTCCGCTGGCGATAACTAACCCCGGTGGGAACTTCATCATCCTCGATTCGATAGCGAAAAAAATCCTTGAGGTGAAAAAGATTATCAAAAAGCTTGACTTGAAAAACTGCTATCCAATTTGTAATAGACTGGAAGATTTTCGATGGAGTGAAATGGAGAGCCTGATATCCGCTGCAGATGGTGTCGATGTTATCGTCTGCCGTTCGGTAAAGATCATGCCCAGACTTCTGAAGAAAATGCAGGCATTATTAAAAAAGGGTGGATACATTCTACTCTATAAAGGAAGAGTTGTGGAAGAGTCGTGGTTGCTCAAGGGTGACATCAAAATGTTCTTTGATAAGCAACCCTGGGGTGAGAGGACTCTTCTGAAGATCGATAAGTTATGAAAAAAGTAATTTCCATAGTAAATCAAAAGGGTGGGGTTGGTAAAACGACCACCGCCATTAATCTGGCTTCTGCCATCGGAATTTATGAGAGAAAGACCCTCCTGATCGATTTTGATCCTCAGGGAAATACGAGCAGTGGACTCGGGATCGATAAGGAGAATCTGGATATCCAGATCTATGATGTCCTGATCAATAAAGCGAACGCTGCCTCAGCTATCAAAAAGACCCCGATTAAATATCTCGATCTGATCCCGAGCAATATAAACCTGACCGGAGCGGAGATCGAACTGGTAAAGGAATTTGCCCGGGAAAACAAGCTGAAAGAGGCTATAGAACCCATTTTAGATGACTATGAATATATATTTATTGATTGCCCCCCCTCGCTGGGATTACTGACAATCAATGCCCTGACCGCCAGTACGGATGTATTGATCCCTATCCAATGCGAATATTATGCTCTGGAAGGGGTAAGTCAGCTCCTGAATACGATCAGACTGATCCGCAAGAATCTCAATCCCGAACTGAATATTCTCGGGGTGGTGATGACCATGTATGATAAACGGCTCAATCTCTCCTTTCAGGTAGCCAAAGAGGTGAAGCGTTATTTTCAGGAAAAGATCTTCGAGACCATTATCTACCGTAATGTCAAATTAGGTGAAGCCCCCAGCTTCGGGAAACCGATCTTTCATTATGATATCAGCTCGATCGGAGCAAGGAATTATTTACAATTAGCAACGGAGTTATTGGCAAGATGAGTACAAAATTAGGAAGGGGTCTGGATGCCTTGATCCCGACCGGAGATGAGTCTATTGATATCTCGACCGGGATCAAGAAGGCCAGGATAAACCAGATTTACCCCAATCCTTACCAGCCCAGAATGAACATTGACCCGGATAAATTGCAGGAATTGGCTAATTCACTAACTGAAAGCGGAATGATCCAGCCGATTATTGTAACTAAAAGAAAAGACTCGGGATATGAACTCATTGCCGGAGAAAGACGTTTGGAAGCTGCCAAATTGGCCGGTTTTACCGAGGTCCCGGTTATTGTTCGTTCGGTCACTCCCAAAGAGCAGTTACAATACGCCCTGATCGAGAATATCCAGCGGGAAAATCTCAATCCGATCGAAGAGGCAAAAGCCTACAGTCAACTGCAACAACAATTTAAACTGACGCATAGCGACATCGCTAAATTCGTGGGAAAAGAACGGAGTACTGTCACCAATTCTTTACGTCTGCTGAAATTGACTCCGGATATCCAGCAATTGATTATTGAAGATCAGATCAGCCAGGGTCATGCCCGGGTGTTATTATCACTTAAAGCAGGCGAACAAAAGAAGATGGCCGGGGAGATCATCCAGAAACAGCTATCCGTAAGGGAGACAGAAAGTAAGATTCGAAAACTTCTTACCGGTCCAGAACCGCAAAAGGAAACCATTCCGGCAGAAAAGAAGAGGAGGTATCTGGATAAAATCACCTCCACTCTGAAAAAAAATTATGGTTTCCCTGTCCGAATCATTTCCGGAAAGAAGGGTGGATCGCTACTTTTTACTTATAAAAACGAGGAAGAACTGGTTCAACTGATCAACAAACTATTAAATAAAAAATAGATCATAACTTATGTTAAAGAGCATTCTCGGTATTATAATTATCCTGCTGCTGGTGTCTGTTATCTATCTTCTGATAGTGAACCATCAGCAATCGGTCAATCTGGATAAACAAGCAGCCGAAATAGAAGCCCTCAATCGATACTCCCAAATGCTGAACGATAAGGTCAGAAACATGGAATTGGAAGGAAGTATCGGAATAGAACATCCCAGATCACAGCAAATAAATGAACTATTACGTAATTTTTTACGAGAACGTGATAATCAAACAATCGGAGTAGAGTCCGGAATCAGCACCGAAGAACTGCGTAAAGATCTGGAAGAATTTCAGTTAAAACAGAGATTCATTCCCAATCTGAACCCCATCCATGATCAATATGTGATCAGTCAGTCATTCAAAGAAGAACATCCGGCCCTTGATTATGCCGCTCCTCTGGGAACGGAAGTGGTGGCAGCAGCCAGCGGGGTTATTAAATCATCCTACGAAGATAAATATTTCGGGAATGTGATCATCATCGATCATCTGAATCATTATATGACCCTTTATGCCCATCTGGCGAGAACCTTTCATCAGGAAGGGTTTTTTGTGGAAAAAGGACAGGCCATTGGGTTGGTTGGCAGCACAGGGTTCAGCAAATATCCTCATCTTCATTATGAAATAATCTATCGTGGTGAGAATATCAATCCCGAAGAAATCGTCGAACAATAAAAGAGAAGGAGGAAAATCATGCTCAAGAATCGCAAAATAGAGCTTTCTACGATCGTTGGAAAGGGTAGTATATTTAAAGGTGATTTACAAATACGTGGTGGTATTAGAATAGATGGAACTGTAGAAGGAACAATAGAAACCGATGGATTCGTGGTTATTGGCCCTTCGGGAAAAGCGAAAGCAGATATTAAAGCCAAAGAATGCCTTATTTCCGGGGTATTGGAGGGAAATGTCACTGTTTCCGAGACGCTGGAACTCGATAAAACTGCCTGGGTAACCGGAGATATTGTCGCCAAAATTTTAACTGTTACTGCGGGAGCGATGATCGTGGGAACCTGTCAAATGGGAGAAAAGAAACCACCACGTCAGGCAAATGTAATCAAGGATGTCTCCTCAAAAACAGATGAAACTGCTAAAAAAGCTGCAAATTAAAGATCGGGAAATAGTTCAAAACCTCGCCCTGATAGGGCATCTGGGGCTGAATATGGTTATTTCCCTGCTGATCTTCTTTTTCCTCTTCCTCTGGTTGGACCGTAAATTACAGACCGGTAACATTCTACTCGTTCTGGGAATAATAATCGGTATCTTTTCGGGTGTCTATATAAACTTCAGATATTTGAAACGTTTCTATGACAAAAAATGACACCATAACCGCTGTATACGTCAGACAGATTTTATCCATTGTTTTCTTGACAATTATCGCCGCTATAATGTTTTTGCCAACGAGATTCGGTCAGGCAATAGGTTGGATCGCCGGTTCAGTAGGAAGCGGGATCAATTTTTACTGGTTATATCTGAAGGTGCAACGGAGTGTTTCCGTTAACCTCCAGGGTGCAAGTCTGAGATCCTACAAGGGATTCTACCTGCGCTATCTTTTCCTGACTCTGTATGCGATCTTGATAGTTATTTTGCTCAAACCGGATATCATTATTTTCGGAGTTGGACTGGTGAGTGTTCAGATAGTAATCTATCTGCATTATTTCTTTGGTCAGCTGCTACCCGGGAAAAAAGAGATTGAAGTTGAAAATGAAGAAAGAGAAGATAACTCAGAAACATAAGGAATTTTGAGATGACCAAGAAGAAAATTATCAGACTATTTATAGTTTTCTTGATTATCCAGGCTATTCTTTCCATTGGTCTTGATTACAAACTCAATATCGGAGTTAATCCCGAGACTGGTAAATTTTCAGTCTGGAATACATCCCATCCGATGACCATTCAGGACAGGATAGTTGAAGAATTCATGCCCGATCAATATATGAGAGAACAGAATCTCCCCCGTCATATTTATGGGAGTGAAAAACTCTATAATTTCTTTGCTTATTTCTTCAAAGATAATGCCATTAACACCTTCTCCCTGCTTCGCATGATCTTCATCCTCAATCTGATCCTGATCACTATTGCCCTCCTGATCAGTCGAAACCTTTCCCGGATACCCTCAAAAAGACAGGTACTGTTTGAGATGATCCACAATTTCTTTGAAGAGTTAACCTCGGAAACTCTGGGGAAGAAAAATGCACATTTTACCCCTTATGTTCTTACTATCTTTATTTTTATCTGGTCGGCTAATTTTATCGGGGTGATCCCTATCCCCGGATTCATGGAACCGACCAGGAATATCAATGTACCTCTCGGTATGGGCTTGATGGTGGTCGCCGTGGTTCACTTCATGGCGATCAAGAAAAAGGGGATCTTCCCTTATTTAAAGGGATTTACCGAGCCTTTTATCCCCCTGGCACCGATCAATATCGTCGGTGAGTTCTCCAAAGCGATCTCGATCTCTTTTCGTCTCTTTGGTAACGTTCTGGGAGGGGCAATTATCCTGATAGTTATCTCCTCTCTGGTCAGGTTCATCATCCTGCCGGTCGGTCTGAATCTCTTTTTCGGTCTTTTTATCGGGACTATTCAGGCTTTCGTCTTCACCATGCTGGCTATTAGTTACATTGCCGTAGAAATCTATGAGTAACAGGAATTGAGTTTATGATAGATAGTGTAGAGATTGTTCATATTGCTGCTTATCTGGGAGCAGCTATCAGTGTATCACTGGCTTCTATAAGCGCCGGCTTCGGTGAGGGTTACACGGCGGGCCTGGCCAATTATGCCCTGATGCGGCAGCCGAAGACCAGTGACCAGCTCACCCGTTCTATGTTGGTAAGTCAGGCGGTAACGGAAACGGGTGCTATTTTCTCTCTGGTCATAGCGTTACTCTTGCTCTTTGGAGGAGTAGACCGGGGTAGTGTCGGGATTGTGAAAGCATCAGCAATTCTTTCTGCCGGCATAGCGATGGGTTTGGGAAGTATCGGACCGGGATTTGGTTCCGGTTATACAGGTGGTTATGCCTGTATGGCTCTGAGCAGGATGCCCAAGAAGCATAATGAAATTACCGGAAATATGCTGATCGGTCAGGCTCTGGCACAGGCCAGCTCTATCTTTGCTCTCGTCGTAGCCCTGCTCCTGATCTATGCCATCCCTGACTTTGAACAACTCGGTCTGATGGAACAGATCGTCAGGGCAGTTGCCTATCTGGGGGCAGGCCTGAGTATCGGTTTTGGAACTCTCGGACCAGGTTCGGCTATTGGTTACGTTGCCGGACGAGCGAGTGATATGATCGGTCGTTACCCGAGAGAAAGAACCCTGATAATGAGAACCATGTTTGTTGGAGCCGCTGTTACGGAATCAACAGCTATATATTCTTTAGTAATCGCATTTCTATTAATGTATGCACTTTAAATAAAACTGGAGGTTTAAATGGAAGGAATGGAATTAATCGCCAAGGCAGCGGCTTTCCTGGGTGCCGGAATCTGTATGGGTATTGGTGCTTTGGGACCGGGATTGGGTGAAGGTTATGTGGCCGGTAAAGCCTGTGAAGGAATAGCTCGCTCACCGGAAAATTCGGCTCTATTAACCAGAACCATGCTTCTGGGGCAGGCTGTTTCCGAGTCTACAGGTATCTACTCTTTGGTTATTGCTCTCTTATTGATCTTCTCCACCTGAAAGAGAAAATTATTGGAAATCAAATCATAACATCACTGATGATGTTATAACCGAGGAGTAAAAGGTAAATGATAAGTATTGATTATTCATTGATCATCGTGATCTTGAATTTCATACTCTTGCTGGTTATTCTGAACAAGATCCTCTATAAACCGATCAAGAGTTTCCTGACCGAACGGCAGAATAGTATTGCCTCTGATCTGGAACAGGCAGAGAAAGCCAGGATCGAAGCGGATGAACTGATCAGGAAACAGGAAGAGGAATTCAAGCAATCGGCTCATGAAATCAGAAAGATGAAAGAACAGGCTAAAAAAGATGCCGAAATTAAGGGTGACGAGATCATCAAAGAGGCCAGGGAAAGAGAAAAAGCTATCCTGGCTGATACCGAGAAGCAACTCGCCCACGAGAAGCAGAAAGTGCTCCAGGCAATAGAGGGAGAACTGGGAGAGAGCATAACCTCCCTTACTTCTACCATCATCGGGAAAAATATCGATGAAAAGATCGATGCCGCTATGATCGAAAGACTATTGGATGAAGAACGGAGCAAAAAGTGAAGATTCGCCTTCTGACCAGAAGATATGCCCGGGCATTTTTAGATAATATCGCAGAAAATGAATATGAAACTGTTCATGCCGATATCAAGGTCATCCGCGACTTTATCGAATTGAATCCTGAACTGATAAAGATCCTGCAATCTATTATAACCCCCAGGAAGATGCGGCTGGAATTACTTGATGCCATTATGGAACAAGATCAAAAGACCGGTCTGGAACTGCAGCAACAAAAATTCTGGAAGGGATTGTTTCAGGTACTGGTAGCCAAGCATCGGATTCAATTGATCACTGAGATCATCGATGAGATCGAACGACTTCTCTTCTTGCGGCAAAACAGAGCAAAAATCAATCTCTATCTCGCCCGGGAACAGAGTCCGGATTTGATAGACAAGATTATGCAGCATATCGGTAAATTAACCGGAAAGGAACTTATCCCTCACACCGAGATCAGATCGGAGATCATTGGAGGTTTTGTCGCTTCCGTAGATTCATTGAGAATCGACGGATCTGTCAGGCATAATCTGGAAAAATTCAAAAAGATCAGAAAGGCATGATCACCTTTACCCTAATATATATGGAAGTGAGAATAAATTATTACTAATAAAGAGGAAATGATATGAAGATTCACCCTGATGAAATTAGCTCAATACTGAAACAGAAGATAAATGAATTCAAGTTTGAAATAGATATCGACGAAACCGGACAGGTTATTGAGGTTGGTGATGGAATCGCTCTTATTTACGGTCTCGATAAGGTTATGGCCGGTGAAATGTTACTCCTGCCCGGAGATGTCTACGGCATGGCACTCAATCTCGAAGAAGAGTATGTAGGTTGTATTCTCTTCGATGAATCGCGCAAAATCAAAGAGGGTGATACCGTTAAGAGAACCGGCAAGATCCTCTCTGTTCCTGTGGGAGAGGCGCTGTTGGGAAGAGTGGTCAACCCCCTTGGTCAACCGATAGATGGGAAAGGTGAGATCAAAGCCGATAAATTGGCAGATATCGAAAGAAAAGCGTTGGGTGTCATTAAACGACAACCGGTAAAAGAACCCTTACAGACCGGATTGAAAGCCATTGACTCGATGGTCCCGATTGGAAGAGGGCAACGGGAATTGATCATTGGAGACCGGCAAACCGGAAAGACTGCCATTGCCATTGATACGATCATCAATCAAAAAGAGACCGATGTGTATTGTATCTATGTTGCTATCGGACAGAAGAAATCGTCTGTTGCCACCATTGTTAAACTACTGCAGGATTTCGGAGCGATGGAATATACCATTGTTGTTTCTGCTACTGCTTCTGAGCCTCCGGCTCTGCAATATCTGGCCCCTTATGCCGGTTGTACTATCGGAGAATATTTCCGGGATAACGGAAAACATGCCCTGATCATCTATGACGATCTATCGAAGCATGCCGTTTCATATCGGGAGCTTTCACTCCTATTAAGACGACCACCCGGACGTGAAGCCTACCCCGGCGATGTCTTCTATCTCCATTCCCGTTTGCTGGAAAGAGCCTCCAAGCTCAATGATGAACTGGGCGGTGGATCTCTGACAGCGCTGCCGATCATTGAGACCAAAGCAGACGATATCTCCGCTTACATTCCGACGAATGTGATCTCCATTACTGATGGGCAGATCTATTTGAGCAGTCGTCTCTTCTATTCCGGTATTCGTCCCGCAATCAATCCGGGGCTTTCCGTATCCCGTGTCGGGGGAAGTGCTCAGATCAAATCGATGAAGAATGTTGTCGGACAGCTTCGTCTTGACCTTGCCCAATACAACGAACTGGAAGCTTTTGCCAAATTCGGTTCCGACCTTGATAAGGCTACTCAGGCACAGCTGCAGCGTGGCGAAAGATTGATCGAGATTCTCAAACAGGATCAATATCAACCATTACCGATTGCCAAACAGATTTTCATCATCTTTATGGCCAATAACGGGTATCTTGACGATGTCGAAACTTCCAAGATCAAAGAGGTGGAAAAAGAACTCTTCCATACCCTTGAGACTGAACATGCCGAGTTGATGACCAAATTAACGAAAGAGAGTTTGACTGACGAATTAAAAAATCAGATGCACGATATCTGCAAGAAAGTAAAAGAAAAGTTATAAACAACAATCGTATGCTTTATATCCGAAAGGAGAGAGTAATTGGCTAATATCAGAGATATCAAGAATCGCATCGTATCGATCAAAAATACCAGGCAGATAACCAATGCCATGAAGATGGTTGCGGCCTCCAAGCTTCGTAAAGCACAGGAGAAGATAATCAATGCCCGCCCTTATGCTGATTATATCGATATGATGATCAGATCGATAAAATACAAGAATCCGGCAGCAAAACACCCCTTTCTTTACAACCGAGATGAGAGAGCGCAAAGAGGTGACCCCTCAACCGAAAAAGGAAACAATCAGGAATCACTGCCGGTAACAGGGAAGTCTGCTCTCTTAGTTTTTACAGCAGACCGGGGGCTTTGCGGATCTTTTAACTCCAATATTATCCGAACTGCTACCAGATACCTTAAGCAGAACCCCCAGACTGATGTAATCTGTATCGGGAAGAAAGGTTATGATCAATTGAAAAAGAGAACCGACCGGATTATCGAGAAATACCTGAACTACTTCAACGTAATCGAGTTTTCAACAACCAAGGATATCAGCAGGCTGGTGATCGATCTCTATCTTAACCAGGGTTATGATAGAATCGAGGTGATCTATAATGAATTTAAATCTGCCATCCAGCAGAATATTATCAGTCGTCAACTCCTCCCGATAGTCCCGATGGAATCAGAAGTCGTGTCGGAAACCGATTATCTTTATGAACCTGATGAAGATGTGATTATCGAGGAATTGGGGGAAAAGTATGTTGATGTCGAGATCTGGCGCATGATGTTAGAGTCTTCTGCAGCGGAACAGGGAGCCAGAATGACTGCGATGGATAATGCTACCGAAAATGCCAGTGAGTTGATCGAACAGCTATCTCTGCTGCACAATAGAGCAAGACAGGCTTCCATTACTACTGAAATAATCGAAATTGCTTCCGGAGCTGAAGCAATAAATGAATAAACATATAAATAAACAGAAATAGAGGAGAAGATGACTGAAGGTAAAGTAATACAGATTATCGGACCGGTTGTAGATGTGGAATTCCCTGATGGGAAGCTACCAGCAATCTATAACTCCTTGAGAATAAAAAGAAAGGACCAGGCAGATCTGGTGCTTGAAGTACAGTTACATCTCGGAGAGAAGAAGGTCAGAACAATTGCCATGGATTCTACAGATGGATTGGTCAGGGGAACTGCAGTGAAAGATACCGGTGAACCGATCACTATCCCGGTAGGTGAAGAGGTGCTTGGCCGCATAATAAATGTTATCGGTGAACCAATAGACGAACAGGGTCCCCTGGAATCCAAAGAGCGCTTTCCGATCCATCGACCCACCCCTCTGTTCGAAGATCTATCGACAGAAGAGGAAATTCTGGAGACCGGGATCAAGGTTATCGATCTCATTGAACCGTATCTGAAAGGTGGTAAAACAGGTCTCTTTGGTGGTGCCGGTGTTGGTAAAACCGTTCTTATCCAGGAGCTTATCCGTAACGTTGCCACTGAACATGGCGGCTTCTCAGTCTTCTCCGGCGTGGGTGAACGAACGAGAGAAGGAAACGATCTCTGGCTGGAAATGAAAGCTTCAGGGGTGTTGAAAAACACTGCCCTCATTTTTGGACAGATGAATGAACCTCCGGGAGCCAGACTGAGGGTTGGATTGACCGGCCTGACCGTTGCTGAATACTTCCGGGATGTATCCCGTAAAGATGTTTTACTATTTATAGATAATATATTCCGCTTTACTCAGGCAGGTTCTGAAGTTTCGGCACTACTCGGCAGAATGCCTTCGGCAGTCGGTTATCAGCCTACCCTGGCAACCGAAATGGGTGCTTTACAGGAGAGAATCACGTCAACTAATCACGGTTCCATCACCTCAGTGCAGGCGATTTATGTTCCGGCAGACGACTTTACCGATCCTGCTCCAGCCACTACCTTCAGTCACCTTGACGCTTCCACCTTCCTTTCGAGAAGAATAGTGGAGTTGGGTATTTATCCGGCAGTAGATCCTCTGCAGTCAACAAGCCGTATTCTTGATCCCAAGATAGTCGGTGAAGAGCATTATAATGTGACTCGCGAAACCCAGAGGGTAATCCAGAAATATAAAGATCTGCAGGATATTATCTCCATTCTTGGTATGGATGAGCTTTCTGAAGAGGATAAACTTACCGTAAGCCGGGCTCGTAAACTGGAACGTTTCTTCTCCCAGCCCTTCTTCGTGGCTGAAGAATTTACCAATGTTCCGGGTCAGTATGTCCCCCTGAAAGACACTATTGCCGGCTTCAAAGCCATCCTGAATGGTGACTGTGACGATTGGCCCGAACAGGCATTCCTCTATGTGGGAACAATTGAACAGGCAGAAGAGAAAGCCAGGAAAATTAGGAAATGAGTCTCCGTTTAAAAATAATCCAACCGACCAGAACGGTGATTGATACAGAGTGTGAGCATGTGATCATTCCCGGTGTTGCCGGTGATTTTGGAGTATCTCAGGAACATACCCCCTTCATGACCAAGATCAGGCCGGGAACACTGATCATCTATTATGATGACAAAAAGAAAACGAAAGAGACTATGGCCATTCATGACGGGTTTGTTACCATCGAAAAGAATACAGTCCGAATTGTTTGTGAAATAATCGAAACCCAGAAGGAAATAGACAAAGCAAGAGCTGAAAAGTCAAAGAAAAGGGCGGAAGAGAGGATGTCCTCGTCAGATCCTGTAACAGATTATCGACGCGCTGAATCTTCTCTCAAGAGAGCTCTTGCCCGCATTCAGACAATATCAGATCATTAAGCTCGTCAGGTTCTTGATCATTATATATTTCTCAGGAGATTTATTCTGTTTCGATTATTCCCTGCCCAAATAATTTGCTGATATTCTCGATCCCGAGATTGAGATTAACATTATATTTCCTCTCTCCATCTCTATCTTTACCACTTACCCTGATAACTGCCGTGTCATTCTTTTTCATTGCTTTCAAAATATCCGTTACCGCTTCAATACTGATCCCT
>CAZSVG010000011.1:0-12186 GCA_964610195.1 uncultured Candidatus Cloacimonadota bacterium
TCCCATTGCGATAAATATTGTATCCTTCCAAAGCACGGTTTCGAATATTTTCTATTCCGGGAGATTCCCAATAGAGATTGACATAGTCAGCACCCGATTGGGCAGTCAGATTCTGAGGAGGAATCAGAAATATGGTTACATTCTGCTGATCGGAAAGAGAAGATTCATACAAACCATCGTATGCATCTGTTCCATATAATACCGAGATCTGGTATTGGTAGTTACCATTATTCAAACCTTCATCCAGATAATTTTGGATGTCCGGTGCTTCTATTGAAAAAATCATACTCCCATTACGGTAGATATTATAGCCGGTAATCTCATCCGGCCTGAATCCCACATTTATTGGCGCTATCCAATTTAAGAGAACATTATCAATATTGACCACCTCGACACTGAAAACCTCTATACCGTTCAGATTGTCGATAGTACTGAAAGACCAGACAGCTGACCATGAGCTTGGATAAGCTCCATTATTGGAATTTACTCTCCAATAGTATGTTGTATTTAAATCCAGATTTCCAACCCAATAAGCTGTGGTAGCCTGATTATGGGTCAGAACAAGATCGTCAAACTCGGCGTCAGTGGCAACCTGGAGAGTATAATAGACAGCATTGGTAACAGATTGCCATTGTAATTGAACATTAGTCGCCAACTCTTCCGTTTCATCGGGTGGTAAAAGCAATAGAGGCGGATCTGTTGGGTCAGGAATGTCACCTATAACAAAAATTTGTTCGCCACTAAAGGAAGAACCGGCATATATATGGTCTATCGCCTGAACACTCCAGTAATAGACCCCTTCTTCCAGGTAATTCAGTAGAGCACTGTTCGATTTATACTTGCCCAATGAAGCCACCCTTCGAAAACCAGTGTCCGGATCTGCCATGGGAGAAATTATATCAAGCCCATTTGATATACTCCCCACCCTTAGATTATATGTTAATCCGGTAGCCGGAGTTGTTCCTCCTGCTGATTGTTCCCAGTTAAATTGGACTCCATCGTCTGTGAGGGTAGTAAACAGACCTGTTGGGGCAGAGGCCAAACTATTGGTGGTAGGAATTATATTTTCATAAATTGTGGCTATATAGTCCTGTGAGGCAGCCCAACCAATCAAGAGAAAGTCCAGTTTACCGTCATTATTATAATCTGCGGGGACTACTGTTGATCTTCGGGCATTGATAAAAGTTAAATTTGAATTAGTAAAAGTATCAGTTCCTGTCTGGAGATAAATCCTGGTAGTCCAGGCACCTTCGATCTCTCCGGTGACTACAAGATCAAGAAGTCCGTTATTATTAAAATCACCCCAGACTACATAACCCTGTCTGGTCCCGATAATATCTGCATTTATATTGGTGAAGGTGCCATTCCCATTATTTCTGTAAATAACCGTGAACTTTACTTCGGCATTATCTGAACCATTCATCAGGATATCGAGATATCCGTCATTATTATAATCTCCCAGAGATATAGAGGAATATCGTAAACCGATCAAGGGTTGAGCCGATAGAGTAAAAGTTCCATCCCCATTATTGATATAGATATAGGAGACATAATTAAAAGACCCGATTCTGCCAGTGACAACAACATCCAACCATCCGTTGTTATTCAGGTCACCACCTGCTACTGCTCCATGTGTAACTCCGGTGATATTTGCATCCAGATCAGTGAAGATAAAGTCTCCATTATTAATATATATTGAGGTAATCCCTTCTCCATTCTGTAACTCTCCGGCAACCATGATATCCAATAATCCGTCGTTATTAAAATCACCAAGGGTCAAATCCCCTCGATAAAGGTCAGGGATGTCACTTATTATTTCGGTAAAGGTTTCATTGCCGTTATTCATATAGATCTTGAAGTAGGAACTTCCACCTAAACCGGTATAACCGAACATGACTATATCATTCCAGCCGTTGTTGTTAAGATCTCCCACTACCGCTTTACTGACCCCGAGATCAAAAAGCCCTGCTTCCATGTCACTGAAAGTCCCATCTCCATTGTTACGATATATTTCGGTAAAGGGAAGATTTTCGTTACCTGTTCCGTATGTATAACCGGTGATCAGAATGTCGAGATGACCATTATTATTAAAATCACTCCAGACAGCGTCACCGAAGTAAACCTCCTGTAAACCAACATCCAGAGCTGTAAAACTAAGTTGGCCATATAGTGTTGATAGCAAAAATAACATCATTATTGCTATACCTATAGACATTATTTTCATGGTTCCTCCACTTATACATCAAGTAACAATTTTATTATCGGATGTCAATGAAAATGAACTCAACAAGAAACTGTTTTGATCGAATGGCGTGATATTTTAAAAGTTTTATATAAATCAATTACTGATCAATTTTGATTACTAATTGAAGTATTCCTTGATATTCGATACTAAAAAAGGGACGGATAAAGTCCGTCCCCTGATAAATACTTTTTCTTCCAGTAAATTATTTGATCTGGATATTTACAACTGCTTTTGGTTCCAGAATCTGCAGGCTGAATGATTCTGTCAGAAAGAGGGTAACCTCTTTACTGGTATGATGTTCATAACCAATAGAAAAATCAGAGCCGAGAACCATTTTGAAATCTCCACCTCTGGTCGAGACTAATAGTCCGGAATCGATAAAGTTTGAGAGGATTATTTCTCCCTGCAAAACATCTTCGATCTGGGGAAAGAGGGGATAACATTCGGCAAAGTAATTGACCGTCTTCCAAACTGAGGGTGGTAAAATCAGGGAATATGGTCCTTCTATGGCATTGTCATTCATCTTCAAAACTGCTTCTGTTAATGATGCTAACCATTTAGACGGATCTTTGGGAAAACTTATAGCTTCTTTATTAACCGTCATTAATCCTTCTATACCAGCATCTTTTAAACCGTAATAGATCGCTTTTTCTTCGAATTCAGCAATCTGTTTGACTCCGGTCATCAAGTTATCCAATTCGATATCTTCTGCTCCCCGAGCAGCATTATCCAGGTCCCAGATCTTGAGAGTAAAACTAACTCTCGGTTCTACTGCCGGTATGATCTTGCGGATTCCGTATGATATTCCTTTATTCTTAGCCGGTTCAACTATTTTCATTCTACCTGTAGGTATACCGGCAAAATCCCAACCTTTAGGTCCTTCTATATCAACTACTTTTCGTGCGGAAAGTAAGCTAATCAATCCTTTTTTAGCCTGATCTTCGATCTGCTCCCAGGCCTCTTCTGTAATTGGTGCTAAATTGCGTCTTAAGATACTCATGATTCATTTCCTCCTATTTCAGTTTCCCGATCCCCAGATCACTCTCTTTACTCTCCCCTTCTTCATCTTCAAGTTCGGTAACGGGTTTGGTAGTAAAGAGATAAGTTCTCATCTGTTCGTCCCAACCGGGCATATTACGTCTGAGCCATTCCAAAACCATGACAGCATGTTCAATCTCTTCATCACGATTATGGGCTACTATTTTTTTTAATTCCGGATCTGTTGCGGTGGCTACCCTTTGCTGGTACCAATCAACCGCTTCAATTTCCTCTTTCAAGCTGTTTAATGCTCTTGAAAAATCACGGTCATTTTTTGTTAATTCATCAACGGGCTCATGATAAGCACTCATAATTCCTCCTTTATTATTAGATTCTAACTCTACTTAAGATAATATAATCTATATTCTTAGATTGTTAAACGTTTTTTTTGTTTTCTTAAAGATCTCTCATTACCCGGCACTGCAGGGTTACCAATTTTCCCAGAGATGCTTTGACAATATCTCCATCTTCGATTTTTCCCACCCCTTTGGGGGTTCCGGTGAATATCAAGTCACCCCTCTCCAGGGAAATGAAGCGGGAGATATAGGATATGATCTCATCTATCCGAAAGATCATGGCAGCAGGGCTATTATGCTGTTTCAATTCATCATTAACCCACAGAGATAATTCTTCATGGTAGATATTGGTGATCAATTCTTTGGGGACAAATCTTGAAACCGGAGCAGAAGTATCGAATCCTTTCGCCAGAGTCCATGGATACCCTTTCTCTTTACCTGCCAATTGGATATCTCGCAAGGTTACATCAATCCCTACTCCATAACCGGCAATATGCTCATTGGCAGCTTTGAGAGGTATTTTTTTTCCACCTTTCCCGATCAAGACAGCCAACTCCACTTCGTAATGGATATTCTGACTGGCCTGAGGTAAGATGATCATATCTCCATCTCTGATCACCGCTGTAGATGGTTTCAGAAAGAATACCGGATCGGTTGGAACTTCACTATTCATCTCGGCAATATGGTCACTGTAATTCATTCCCAGGCAGAATATCTTGCGAATTTCAAAATCCTCTTCTATGAACATAAACGTATCTCCTTTAACCAAACAAAAATGAATCTAACTTTGACGGCAATAAATTTTTTCTGAACCTGGATATTTTCCTTAGATTATCAGTTCGTTCCTTCATATTCTGGAACCCTATTTGTTATTCTACAAGGGTTGTTTAGGTAATTAAGTTGTAATTTATTTTTTTTATGAATTCAGTTCTTCTCAGGATTTGAGGTCAGACTGATTTTTCTTAAAGCCGCTTCAATAATCTCAACCGCAACAGATGTATTAATACATGGACCAAAAGGTCTATCGTTTAAAACACCGTAAACAGGAATGGGGAAGACATCAAGCAGACCATCTACCAGATCCCTTTCACAGGCTACTGCAATAATGAATTTAGGTCTGTGTTTGATGATTATTCTCCGGGCCAGTGAGCCCCCGGTAGCAATGGCAATATTTACTCCAGTTTCCCGTGCTATTCTCTTCAGGTCAGTGATCTTACATTTTCCACAATCGCGGCAGTTGTTGATATCAACAGTGACTCTGATCTGGCAATCTGTATTTTGCAGACAGTGGGGTAAAAGGATCAGGATATCTCGTGGCTGGTATTTTTTGGACAATACTTTAACGAAGGTGTTGTTGACATGAACAAACGAATCCCTTATCCGGTCTTTTGATATCCCTAAAACTTTACCGAGAATGATCGTTACCGGAAAGAGGAATCTGATAGCAATTAATACTGCCGATCTGGCGATTAGAAAATTTCTCTCCAGATAGGAAGTTAGCAGAACCAAGACGATTCCCACCACCACAATCAGATAGTATAGTCTCAGAATATTAAGAACAGAATTAGCCAGGATCTTATTGATTTCATGGAGTCTGGGTGAAATAAACCACCAGAGCAGGGTAGTGAGAACCAACATCAGGATCAGACTGACTGTAGACAGGATCAGAAACAGATTTTTCTGTTTATGATCAATCTGAAAATCCGCTTCTAAAGCTCTCCCCTCTTTCAATTCTCGCTCCCATATTAAATTCGAAACCGGTCATAATTCTCTTCCCTGCCGGTTGAACTTTGGTCAAGATAATTTTTTTGTCCTGGCTGTTGACCACAATACCTTCATTTTTGATAATGCTTGATACCTTTCCCGGAGCCAGGTCTGACTTTTCTTCCAGAACTATGGTTTCCAGAATCTTGATCTGATTATCCCGGAAAGTTGCTACTGCCCCCGGTTCAAAAGCCAATCCACGAACTCTGTTATGAATATTGATGGCTTTGTCGTGCCAATCTATGATTAGATCAGCTTTTTCTAATTTATAACAATAGGTCGCTTCGTTGTCATCCTGTATAACTTCTCTAATCTGACCATCTTCTAATTTTTGGAGGACCTGTAACACCTGTTTTCCACCTAAATCAGCAAGTTTGGCAGACAGAGAACTATAATTATCTTCATCTTTGACAGGAACCTTTACTTGTTGTAATATGGGTCCACTATCCATCTTCACAGTCATTCTGGTGATGGTGATTCCGGTTTCAGGATCTCCATTAAAAAGAGCATGATTGATTGGGGTTGCTCCGCGGTATTGGGGAAGGAGTGAAGGATGAAGATTAATACACCCCAGACGGGGTAGCTGAAGAATTCTTCTGGGCAGGAAACCACCATAGGCAACAGTAACAACGATATCCGGTTCTATATCCTGTAATCTTCTAAAAATCTCTTCTTCTCTGATCTTTTCCGGCTGCAGAGTCTCTATTCCTAACTTCTGAGCAACCTCTTTCACCGGTGGAGAAATCAATCTAAGTTTTCTTCCCTGCGGTTTATCAGGTTGGGTTATTACTAATAAAGGTTTATATGGTGATTTTGCCAATAACTCCAGGGTTGGAACAGCAAAATCAGGAGTTCCGACGAATACCGTTCTTTTTATCGAAGAAATATTTATCAAGATTAACCCCATTTTCGTCTTTTAACTGTTCCAGAGCTTTTAACTTCCATTTCAACGATAATAATTTCAGTTTGGATATCCTGTCTATAAAGAGAACACCATCTATATGATCATATTCATGTTGCAGGGCTCTGGCAAAAAAACCCTCAGCTTCGTATCTGATTAACTTACCGTTCAGGTCCAGAGCTTCTAATATTATTTTATTAGCCCGTTTCACGTCAGCACTGATCTCGGGTAGACTGAGACATCCCTCTTCATCAATATCTATTCCATCCATAGATATGAATTTCGGATTGATAAAAACCCGCGGGTTTTTCTGATCAGTCTTAGACCATTCCGGATCAACAACGAATATGCAGAGATTAACACCAACCTGAGGAGCTGCCAGTCCCACTCCATCTTTTTCATACATGGTCAGGATCATGTTGGCAATGAAGTTTTTGAGCTTCTCCTCGATCTCTTTTACCGGTTCACACTTCTTACGTAAAGAGGGATCACCGTATATTCTGATCGGTAAAACTTTAGCTACATGATTATTTGACTGGTTCATTTGCTATTGGAGACTCCTGCCATAAACCTGCTATAGCTACCCGGCGTATCTCTATCTTCGTATTATTGGAATCGTCAATTCTCAGGATAACAGTATCCTTGTCTTTCTTGATATTGGTTATCTTGCCGATTATGCCACCTGAGGTTATCACCATATCATTGATCTTCAGATCATCGAGCAGCCTCTGGTGATCTTTCTGTCTCTTCTGTTGCGGTCTGATAATCAAAAAATAGAGGATCAGAATCAGAAAAATAAACGGCAGAAAACTTATAAACGGATTCGGTTGGGCATCCGCAGTTCCTGTTTGTAATAGGATGTAAAACATCATGTTTCTCCTTTTTTTGAATTAAATGGTTTATCCTCTAATCCAAGAGATTATTTGTTCTCTTCTTGGTAATATCTACGATTTTTATTATTTAGCTCTGTTTTCTGCTAAATATCTCCCCCGCATATTCAGGTCAAGAGGAATATAAAGTAACCGACCTGCAGGATAAGATTGGCATATATTCCGGCCATAACATCATCAGCTACCACTCCCCAGCCTGATGGCCATTTCTGGAGATCGTTGATCGGCGGCGGTTTATATATATCAAAGAACCTGAAAAGCAGAAACGCTATCACTCCGATAATGATCGATTTCGGTAAAAAAATGATCGCATAGAAGTAACCGATAAACTCATCAAGCACGATTCTTTTATCATCTCTATTCATCCCTTTTTCTGCTTCACTAACAATAGTTACTACCGGAATGGTAAGTAAAATGGGAAACAACCAGAAGCATGGTAAATCGATAACTGAGGCTGGTAAGAGCAGATAGAGTATCAGGGCGGCCAGGGTTCCGACGGTTCCCGGTGCTATAGGAAAATAGCCGATGTAAAAAAGGGTGGAAATTATTTTGCAGATCTTTCTAAGCAAATTTTAACCTTAACAGAGAAGAGTCAGTTAACCAGAATTTCCACGTAGGAATTATCACGCAAATTACTTATCCAGCGATCAAAATATTCGATCTGCTTGGTGGTCAGAAGATGCTCTCTCAGTTCATCTCTAATCTCATCCAATCTAAAAGGTCTTTCCGGAACTGTTCCTAACTTTCCGAAAATATATAGGGTATTACCCTCTCTGATAACGTCGGTATATTCTCCGACATTTAATGTTTCTATATAAGATTTGAACATTTCGGGATACTCATTTTCGGAAAACTCTCCGATAACTCCACCTCTGGCAGCACTTTCATCATCGGAGTTTGTAGCTGCAATCTCGGTAAAATTTTCCCCGGCCTGTAATCTGACAAGAACATTATCAATATCATTTACCACTTGTTCGATGTCTTCTTCTGTCGGTTCGATCATTTTCAGAATATGTCTGACTCTGATATCATCCTCATCCCGTTCTTCCATTTTGATTATATGATAGCCGAAATGTGTTTCCACTACCCGGCTTATCTCTCCCGGCTTAAGGGCAAAGGCTACCTCTTCAAATTCTTTGATCATTGTTCCCGGTCCGAAAAAACCAAGATCACCTCTTCTCTGAGCACTTGGACAGTCACTTGTCTCCCGGGCCAGATTTCCAAAATCCTCACCCTCTCTGATCCGGTCGTAAACTCTGTTGATTTCGGCAAGTACTCTCCGTTTTGTTCTATCACTGGCAGTAATGTCTTTTCTGATCATTCCAATCTCTACTTTCTCAGGCCTGACTGGTAATTCCTCTAAATTTTCCTGATAATATTCGTCTATCTCTGCTTCAGTAACATGAATTCTATTCATGATCTCATTCTGGATAATCATGTCTTTTAAACGCTGTTCCCTGATCATCTGATCATAATAGTCCCTTAGATCGGAGAGTGACATTCCTACTTTTCTCAATTCTTCTCTGAGAGCAGATTCTGAGCCGAATCTGGTTATCTGGGTATTGATTTGATTATCAATTAACTGCCGAATCCGAAATTCATCGAGTCGGTAATTTCTATCTTTAGCGGTTTGTAGAATCAACCGAGATTCTACCATCTCATTTATGATTTCCAGATCTGTCATCCCGGATTGCATCATTCCTAATTGTTGCATCTGAATTTTCTGCATCTCCAGATCACTTTTCAGGATAACCTCTCGTCCCACTTTAGCTACTATGTAGTCAACTAATTCAGCTCCTATTAAACAACTGGTCAATATAACCAGAATGATGAAAAATAGATACTTCATCTCTTTCCTCTATTTTGATATTATTATCTCTGTATTGCTCAACAGACTATTCACCAGATTATTGATCAGGTCCTGCCTTCTTTCTTGCATTACTTCTTCTCTCACGTCATCCATCACTTCGGTAAATGGTCTATCAATAGTTCTGTTCCTTTTGTCGGTATAACGAACAAGATAAATTCCGTTACTTACCGGAACCCTTACAAAGCGGTATTGACTGACATTACTCAAACTGTTCCAGATTTGGGGACCCATCTCTTCAGAAGTCTGATAACCAACAAAACCGTCTGTCTCTCTGCTTCTCTCCTGGGAGTAATTCCTGGCAGCTTGAGCAAAAGTTAGATTATCATTAACTATCATTGTCGCCACTGAATCAGCCATGGTATTATTATTTAACAAGATTCTCTGGATTCTGTATTCTTCACGCTCTGTTGTATATCTGCTTTTGTGTATTTGATAGTGATTGAAGACCTCTGATTCGGTTAGCTCTATATCATTAATAACAGAAGCCAGCAAAGCATTGGCTTTGATCCTCTTTTCAGCAATCCTGATCCTTTCCCGGACCTCAGGATACTCATCTATTCCTCTTTTATGAGCTTCCTGGGCCAAAACCGTTAATTTGATAAGGTCCTCTATTTTCTCTCTTAATTCAGCATCACTTAACCCCTCAAGGGAGGTTAGATCGGTAAATTCCAATATCGAATTGAGAGTTAAAACCTCTCTGTTAACTGTAGCAATAATCTCCTGGTCATCAGGATGTTGATCTCTGCTGCAGGAGAGAATCACTAACCCTGTTATTAATACTAACAGGCAAAATAAACTCTTTTTCTTCATCATTGCGGCTCAAAAGGCAGGGTATAAATTACTCTCAGATATGGTTTTTTACTTTCATCGAGAGTATTAGGCGGATAGAAAGAGATAAAGCTGTTGTCTTTATTCTCCAACGAAGAACTTATCACCAGACCGTAATTATCTTTCAGTTCCGATATATGAGATTGCACTATGGAGGTTATGTTTACAGCTACCGAATCCGCCGTTTCACTGATTATAGATGTATAAGTGGGATTAACTATTCCCATATTTTCTACAGCAATCGGTAAACTACCAATCTCTTCAGGAGAAAATTCATTGATCAGATAGTAGGGATAGATTTGAAAGAGCTGCTCAGCAAAATGTGAAGCTTCATTTTGGGTCTGCTTAAAAAGGATTAGTTCTGCTTTATTAACTGTTATCTTCTTTAGATCATCATCTTCCGGAAGAGGATTGAAATATTCACTTTGCAGGTTTAACTTCACCACACTTCTCGTGGGAACTATATTTCCCACTAAAATCTCTTCCTCAATGTAATAACCATCAACAGGTTGTTTGGAATTGATAAAACTGTTATAAATAGGCATTCTTTCATAGGTAACAAAAGTTGTGTCTCCGGGAGCAGCCAGATATTCAAATTTCAGAACCGGTCCGTCTGATGTTTCTCTGGAAAAGAACTCCACATAGGAATTGTTATTATTTTCAGCTAAATCAGCAAAAATGGCCAGACCATAAGTTTCCGGAGTATCCTTTATCCAACCCTGAATCAAATCGGTCATCAGATCCATGGGAAGATTTACCGTGAGAGTACTGTCTGTTTCACTTATCTGTTGAACTATCTCCTCCAGAATGGTCATATTACTGTAATCATCCCAGCTTTGATGCCATAACGAATCCTGACCGGATTTCTCCCAGCTAACATGGAGAGGGTCCCAAATCTGGGAAATAGTTCCGAATCTGAGATTCATTCCTTCACTATTATAGTGTTTGTTCATAGTCAGGATGAGTTGGGGATCTTCCTGCAACACAAAATTACTGTCAGGAAGATTACTGAACCTGATCAGGGTAATAGACTCATTTCCCCGAAAATTACCCACAATGCTTTTAGTGTTTCGGATAAAATTTCCTGTCTCATTTTCATAAGCATAATAATATTCAAATAGATCTTCCGCTCTAATATCAACTAAATATGGGTGAAGATCAGTTCCTTCACCTATGACATTTTTTTTATCTGAACATCCTGAAATTAAGATCAAAATCAGGATGCTTATTACAATAACTACTCTCATTCTATTAATAGTTCCTTTTAGATATATTTTTAGTAATAGTATTAGGTTTGGTGGATAGGGGGATAAGTCAAGCTTAATGTTCGTAAGTTGTTACTTAAGTATGTTTTTATGCTTTCGGGAAGGGTGTGCATAACTTGTGTATATTTTTTTCCTCTCCTCTCTCTTATCCACATCTCTTTAGCAGCATTAATCATTGAATCTATTTCTCAACAACTATTAACAAACAGCAATGTGGATATGTGGATAAGTCGATTTGAGTTCATTGATATCTAAGATAGTCAAGGAGTTAGCTTACTGTGCGGATGTCTTTGATGATTTTTTCTAATTGAATGCGAAAATTGACATCATTCCGGAATAATTTTTCGACATGTTTCTTAGCATGTAAAACGGTAGTATGATCTTTTCTTTGATAGTAAAGGGCGATATCTTTCAGCGAGAGTTGAGGGATCAGAAGATTGGTCAGATACATCGCTACCTGTCTGGGGAATACTATATTCTTCTTTCTCGTATTACCAAGTAATTGACCCGGCGTAAGACTGAAATGAGCACAGACTTTGTTCATGACACTGTTAATATTGATATCAATGATCTTGTCCGAGATCATATCATTCAATATCTCCTGGCAGAGAACTTTATCGATCTCATCAGGATTGAGATTATTATAAGAGCAATAAGCAAGGATCCTGATCAAGGAACCCTCCAGAGCCCTGACATTGCTGCTGATGTTTTCAGCCACGTATTCGAAAATATCTTCACTGAGAATGATATTCTCGGTTTCGGCCTTCTTTTTAAGAATGGCCATTCTGGTCTCGAAATCGGGAGTTTTCAGATCGGCCAGAAGTCCACATTCAAATCTGGTAACCAGTCTCTTCTCCAGGTCCTGGATATCTTTGGGAGGACGGTCACTGGTCATTACTATCTGCCGTTTGCTTTCATAAAGAGTATTGAACGTGTGGAAGAACTCTTCCTGGATACCCTCTTTCTTGGCCAGAAAATGAACATCGTCGATCAACAAAATATCGATATTACGATATTTACTCCTAAAATCAGGCATGGTATGATTTCTGATAGCATCGATCATTTGATTGGTGAACTCTTCAGCGGTTA
>CAZSVG010000012.1:0-11676 GCA_964610195.1 uncultured Candidatus Cloacimonadota bacterium
TAAGAGAGGGGTAATTTCATTGTAAAAAGGGATAATTACTGTAAAAGTCATTTTGTGATCAGGAAGTTTTGGGGGTGTTTTTGATCAGTTTGTAATTCTTAAAAGCACCGATCTGTTTCCCATTATTCAGATTCTTTTCTATCCAGCTCAGAAAACGATATTTAAAAGTTTCGTGCTTATGGGGTGCCCGGTAGCGGTTTGCTTTTCCAGAATATTGCAGCTTATCCCGCCAATCCATCTTATTGATTCTCTCCATCATGACCAGTGGATGAGTATCTTTGAAGACTGCCAGGCGGTCCAGCGGTCCATAATCAAATTCCCTGGGAGCTTTCTGATAATATTCTTCAGCTCTGTTTTTACCCCAATGGACTGTATTTAAAGCACGGCTTTTATTCTGCATCAGATTGGGGGGGCGAACCCAACCGTAATGATAGATCTCGGCATCTACTTTGGCTACAGCGAGTTTTCTTGTTCCTTCGGGTTGACGGGGATTATCATAGTAAGAGAAATGACGGAAAGATTGAGCACTTTGCCAGGAATGAATTTCCGGGATATTGCGAATTATCCTGATTTCATAAGGATACCAGCCATGACCGCTATGATAATGATGATAATCACCCCAGAAGTGTTTGTAACCAAATATCATCCCTTCAATCTCTTTCTCGTAAAGTAGTTCTTCACATCTTTGTTTGATTATCGGTAGGTATTGCTCGTGGACTACTTCATCTGCCTGTAAATAAATGAGCCAATCTCCGGAACAACCCTCTTTGGCGATATCGGTCTGTATGGAATTGATAATCCCCTTGTGAAAGAATTTCTCATCCCACTCGGTATCAATGATTTTGATCTTGGGATCATTCAAATCGGCGATTTCCTGACGGGTTGTATCGTCAGGATCACCTTTCCCTACAGCAACAACAAACTCATCACAAATAGGGAGAATGGATAGAATCGATTCAACGACCGGATAATATAATTTATTACCATTCCGAACGAAAGAAAAACCACTGATCGTCATCTTATTTCCTTCAAATAAACCAGCTCTCGGCTAATTTTACCCGGATCAGATTGGTAATCTCCCGTTGCAATATTCGGGATGCTATAATCCGAAATTTCTCTTCATTATCACTGACATAAAAAAAGTCCTTACCCGGAATCTGATATTCTTCTCCCTGGTTAGATTTTGCATCCGGATGCTGATTATCTTTAAAATACCGGGTCAGAAACTCAGTAACGGCTTCGGCACTATCGATTAACATAATATTATCACCTACTGCTTTCTGGATAACAGGTTTTAATATGGGATAATGTGTGCAGCCGAGAACGAGGGTATCGATACTTTTTGCTATCAACGGACTGAGATACTCTTCAGCAACTTTCATTGCTACCGGATGATCGTTCCACCCTTCTTCAACCAGAGGAACGAAGAGGGGACAGGGAATAGAGTAGGTTTCAGCATCAGGAAGCAATCTTTTTATCTCTTTGGGATAGGCTTGACTGTTGATAGTCCCTTCCGTTCCGATTATCCCGATTTTGCCACTTTTACTATGCTTAACGGCCTGCTCTGCTCCAGGCATCAGCACTCCTATGATCGGTATGGAAAAATGTTCCTTTAAAACATCGAGAGCTATAGCAGATGATGTGTTACAGGCAATAATGATCAGCTTAACCTGAAAGCCGTTTAGAAATCTGGTATTCTGGATCGAGTATTCAATAATAGTATTCTTTGATTTGGGACCATAAGGGACCCGGGCCGTGTCCCCAAAATAGATCAGATCCTCATCAGGAAATCTCTTTCTGATCTCTGAAAAGACAGTCAGGCCACCAACTCCGGAATCAAATATACCAATCGGTTGCTTATTCAACTGAGGATCTCCTTATATACTATCGTATCGAAAGATGTAACAATGCTTTTCACCAGTTGCAGACAGTTGTTATAATCATCAAGAGAAATAACTCCATTATGACTGTGAGCATAACGAACCGGGACTCCGAGTACGATAGAGGGAACACCAATGTTACTGATGTGGATAACTTTAGCATCCGTACCCCCCGATGTTCGAACTGATGGTTGATAGGGGATATTCTCTTTTTTGGCTATTTCTACTATCAGATTACTCAGTTTTGGTTTCACAATGATAGTGGGGTCAAATAATCGAATGTGCACACCACCACCGAGTCTGTTTTGCGCTTTTCGGTCATTTCCAGGAAAATCATCGGCAGGTACCCCCTCAATAATAATGGCAATATCAGGTTTTATCAAATTAGCCAGAGTCTGAGCACCTCTTATCCCGACCTCTTCCTGAACACTACCACAGCAATAAACAGTATTGGGGTGCTGATTATCAGCCAGATAATTGCCTATTTCGATAGCTACAGCTACTCCAACCCGATCATCAAAAGCCTTGGAAAAGATAAGATTATTCCGTTCTTCGTGGATAAAATGGGTTGTTGGGACTATGGGACAACCGGGACTTATCCCAAAGTTCTCTATAACGTCCTGATCAGATTTAGCTCCGATATCAATAAACATATCTTCCAGCTTGAGTTCATTGAGATTTCCTCTGATATAATGAATCGGGATGGAACCTATTATCCCATTGATCATTTCATCTTTGTAGTTAATAACATTGACAGGAGATGAGAGAAGAGTACGCCAATCCCAGCCCCCGAGATTATGAAAACGGAGCAAACCGTTTTTCTCGATGTGAGTAACAATAAATCCAATTTCATCCTGATGTCCGACAATCATCAGTTTGGGTTGTTCGCTTTTACCCTTATATTCAAAGGCGATAGAGCCCAGTTTATCTTTTTGATACTGAGCTTTATCTCCCAGTTCATCGATCATAATATTGGTGATCTTATTTTCATAACCTGATACACCGGGGGTTAACGTTAATTTCATTAATAATTCCAAAGAGGTCATCTCATTCTCCTTTAATAGATTATCTTCAATGAATTGAATGAAACTGATTGAACCTGTTTTTTGTCAAGGTTTTAGGTTGGATGATTTCTGTAGTTTCTGATTCCCGGTTATCCTTTAATTTTATATTGGATAGCTGGTCGGTAAAAGTTTTCAACTACAAATTTTTTCTTACCCGATCGAACCAACGATCTAAACTTGACACAGATATGATTATAAATATCAAGATAGCATATGAATAAATATCAGGTTAACTCTCGGGAAAATAGAAGATGGTTTTAAGTTACTACATTTATAAGCTTCCCTACACTATTATCTTCAAAATAGCTAAGTTGTTCCGATATTCTGCTGCTGTAGTATTTTATTGTCCCGAACTGATCGATTGGGAAGTCTTTGAACCAGTTCAGGTTTATTTAAAGGATATCCCCATCCTGACAAGGAATCGAGAGGTGAAAGAGTTTTTCCGGAAGAATAATAAAAGAGTCTGTCGCTTTCCGGTATTTCCTAAGGCTGTTATTATGTGTAGACATGCCTGTCATAAATTTCCTGCTTCTGAAATTATCAAAATCGGGATGCGACATGGTCCTTATCATTTCAAAAGAATGACCAAAGCTGAGAATTATAACCTTTTTGATCTTTATCTGATGACCAGCTGGGCAGATAATAATGCTGCCAAAGCCATAGGGGTAAAGAATGGGAAAGCGGTCGGATTCCCCAAACTCGACCCTGCTTTCAATTCCGGAATTTCAGAAAAGTCTTTGCGAGAGTTTGCGAACAAAGCACGAATTGATCCGAATAAAAAGACTCTGCTTTTTACAGCAACCTGGATTGAATCGGGGATGTCTGCTTTTCTAAAATGGTATAAAAGACTTGGAGAGTTAATAAACGATTACAATGTTCTGGTTACCCTACACCCCTGGGTCGATCGGATTTTTCGTCAAGAAATTGCAAAACAACAGGGAGTTCATCTCATCGAGCGAGAAAAGACCCTGCCATATATTATGTTAGCCGATTTCTGTATTGGGGACACCAGTTCTATCCTTGCCGAGTGTTGTGCATTGAATAAACCACTGATTACTTTTAGGGTCAGTGACGGAAGACGTTCACTTCCAGAAATAGATCAGATTCTGGAACAGATCAGTATCAGAATTGATGATTTTGATGAGATTTTATCTGCTATTAAGCAATATATAGCTGAACCACTCCTTCTATCTGAAGAAAGAACCCTTAATAACAAGCTGATGTTTGACCAACTGGATGGTCAGGCAGGAAAAAGAGCAGCGGAAGAGATTTGTTCTTTATTACCTGAATTGCAGTTAGAGTAATTTATTGACAGAAAATAAGAGGGAGAATATCCAACTTACTTGCTTTCCAGAAGAAATGAACTAATGTATTTAACAAATTGAGTAAGTTAGTTCAAGAAGGTGGTTAAATAGATGATAAGATATACTAAAACAAGATCAGTTAATAGAGTAATCTTCCGATTGGATGAAGATCCTATTGAATTGTTTATTTTATAGGTCATAAGTAAACAACCTTTCAGACATATAGAATATGCATATTATTAAAAAGAACTTCCCGAAACAATTATTCTTTCTCCTGCTTATCCTTCTGTTACTAAGTTTATCCTCATGTGGCAGTAATAATCATATAATTTCGCCTCTGGAAAACTACGACCCCTATCTAATCGAGTACATCAAAATTAACGATAATTCCCTTGAGTTGAAGGCATCAGATCCGGTCGATCTGCAATTTTATTATTTCAATACTGAAAATAACAGCGAGAGATACAAAGGTTATTCCACAGACCAGAAATCAATATTGAAGAATTATTCTGTTCCGGTCAGTGATACCGATCTCCTCTATCAAATGAACATCATTGTATTCAGTGATAATGCCTACAAGGATACCCTGGTATTTTTTTACAGTCAGGATCTGGATGAAGAGTTTTTAAAAATCGATTTCGTAGATGTGGCACAAGGTGATGGGGCATTAATCCGGACACCGGAAGGGCACAGTATAGCTGTCGATGGGGGATATGGGACATATTCGCCATCCTGGGCACCGAACCAGGATTGGCATGGTGCCGGGCAACCCTTGATGCTCGATTATGTCAGAGAAGTAGGAATTGATCATTTTTCTTTTTTGATAGAAACTCACCGGCATTCCGACCATTGGGGGGGATTAGCCGATATTATAAATGCCGGTATAAGATATGATTACTATCTTTCGCCCCAATATGCTCTGGGATACCAGAGGGGTGATTATCTTGATCTTGATTCGGATGTTTCTTTCCAGGTTCTGAATATCGGATATCCACCAGATGCCATAGATTCGGGAGTCAATAATACCTCTATCGTATTGAGGGTCGTTTATGGGTCAACCGAATATATTTTAACCGGTGATGGAGAAAGAGAAGTCGAGAACTTTCTTGTTAACAGCGGATATAATCTATCGGCCAATGTCTTGAAAGCAGGACACCACGGCAGCCAGACTTCATCGACAACTCTTTTTCTGGGGAGGGTACTGAACCAGTTTGCCCGGATCGTAATCTTGAGTTTTGGTACTGATAATCCTTATGGTCATCCTCATAACCCATCCCGGTTTAAATACTATCAGACTTTTGGAACAAACTTACCGAGCAGTAGTTATGCAGGCAGTAATTATCATTTTGATATAGGTTCTATTAAAACCTACTCTGATGGTAATGTTATTATAGTAAAATATTAGAGAGTGATAGATAATGTTGAAAAAGAGCTTGATCATTTTGTCAGGGATCCTGTTGCTTGGCATATTCTTTGGTTGTGGAAGAGATAATAAGGTTAATGTTATTTTCGATCCCCCGGAAATCACCGGATCAATTATTGCCCCTGATTCTATCTATAGCAAGAGTTTTTTTCTTGCTTCTGTAATAATTACAGATCCAAATGGTCTGGATGTTCAGGTCAGATTTAACTGGGGTGATGGGACTACCTCCCAGTATACAGACTATGCGGCCAGTGGTTCCCTGTTGGAAATGCCCTATGCCTACAATAACAGCGGAGTATTTGAAATCTCCGTTACTGCCAGAAACAGAGCAGGATTGGTAAATGATAGTGGGACTCAGATTCACCAGATCACTATCCTGGAAAAAACAGCAACTGAACTGATCAATGATTTGATGGTGCATAATAATCGACTTTTTTTGACAGCGCAATCTTCGGTAAATCTTCAGCTGAGCTATCAAAGGTTGAATTCTTCCGGGAGGATTTACCATGGATACTCCGCCAAGAACAAGCGTAGTTTCATCGATATACCTCTTCCTGTAGAAACAGCAGATATTGATTATCAGATGACTTTGAGAGTTGAAACGAACTCGTCGGTCAAGGATACTGTCTTTACTTTCCTTTCTACTAATAGTCAGTACCCGATGCTCAAAGTCGATTTTGTGGATGTTCGGCAGGGGGACGGAGCTCTGATACAGACTCCGGAAGGTCAGAACATTGCTATTGATGGTGGATATGGTAGCAGAGTACCCTCCTTCTCAAATCCGGCATACTGGAATGGTGCCGGCTTTCCCTTTATGCTTAATTATGTGATCGGTGAAAATGTTACCAGTTTTCGTTATCTGATCGAAACTCATAATCATATGGATCACTGGGGTGGCTTGGCAGATATCAGAGATTACGGGATACCTTATGATTACTATCTCTCACCCGATTCTCCTTATAATTATTCAGTTGGTTCCTATCTCGATGTCAATTCTGCAGTCCGTTTCAGAATTCTCAATATTGATTTCCCTCCCGGAGTAAGTACATCCAATGAGAATAACCGTTCAGTAGTATTAAGAATTGAATATGGAGAGATAGCTTATCTCTTTACCGGAGACATGGAATCTCCGGTTGAGAATTATCTGGTAGATAATGGTTTCCTTCTATCTGCCGATGTGTTAAAAGTTGGGCATCATGGAAGTCGAACTTCTTCCAGACCGGCTTTTCTGGAAGCGGTTTTCGATCGTTATGCTCAGATAGCAGTGATCAGCTTTGGCACAGGCAACCCCTATAATCATCCCCATGACATACATCGCTTTGCCCCTTATCAGGTTTTTGGCACCGGTCAACCTTCCGAATCCTTTCAGGGTGATAACTATCACTTTAATACAGGTAATATCAAAACCTATACCGATGGTTATATTGTCATAGTCAGCTACTAAATACATCATCTTTATCAAAAATTTCTAACAATTTAACTCAGAGAAACCATAAGGGAACCTTGTAGTCGGCCCGGGCCGACTACAAGGTTCCCTTATGGTTTCCAACTATTATATTTTTATTCTTACCCCGAAAAAGATTTATTTTTCCAGGTAGTTATCACATCAGAGAAGCAGGATCAACATCAATATCCATCTTAACTGCTTTACTTATTCTGATGTTATTCTGCAGATATTGAACTGCATTGAGCAGGTGTGTTACCGAGTCGGATTTCAGGATGATATGATACCTGAATTTATTATTTACTTTATGAATAGGGGTGGGTGCAGGTCCAAGGAGATCAAAGCTGACATCGGTTGTTACTTTATCACCTTTCTGATAATAATTTTTTACACTGGTGATAAAGGGTTTCATAGAGCTCATCTGCTCTTGCAAAAAGAGCTCATTATTATGCGAGAAAACGATCCTGGCATTTCTGACAAATGGTGGGTAAAGAAGGTTCTTTCTGGCCTCCAACTCCTGGGTAACAAAGCTGTCAAAATCCTGCTTCTGAGCGGTGAGGATAGCATAATGACGGGGATTATAAGTCTGAATGATCACCTCACCTTTACGATCTCCTCTTCCTGATCTTCCGGCAACCTGAGTGAGCAGTTGAAATGTTCGTTCTGTTGCGCGGAAATCGGGGATATTGAGACTATTATCGGCAGAGATGACCCCTACCAGGGTAACATTGGCAAAATCGAGTCCCTTGGCAATCATCTGTGTTCCAAACAGGATATCGACCGTCCCTTCTTTCATCCGTTTGAACATCTGATGATAACTCTCCTTCCCGGAGGTTGAATCGGCATCCATTCTCAACAATCTTGCAGAGGGGAAGAGGATTTGCAGCTGTTTCTCCAGTTGCTGGGTGCCGGCAATCCCGAATTCCAGAAGATAGGAACCGCAAGCGGGGCATTTGCGAAACATCTTTTCTCTATATCCACAGTAATGACACTGTAAGAGATGTGTATCTGAATGATAGATCAAACTGACATCACACTTGGGACAACGGTGAATCTTACCACAGGTAATACAGATTACATAGGAAGCATATCCACGACGGTTCTGAAAAAGAATGACCTGTTCTTTTTTTTCTAAGCGATCAAGAATCTTCTCTTTTAATAAATCGGAGAGGAGAGAGCCACCATCCTCCTCTTTAAGATCAACCACCTCGACATTGGGCATGGAGATGGAGAGAGGACGATGAGTCAATTTGAGGAGTTTGTAGCGATTGTTCTGCACATTATACCACGACTCCAGAGAGGGGGTGGCACTTCCAAGAAGAACAACGGCATCATTTTGCTTACCTCGTAATACTGCCAGATCCCGGGCATTGTAACGGGGATTTTTGTCCTGCTTATAACTACTTTCATGCTCTTCATCAACGATGATGATACCGATATTTTTCAGAGGGGCAAAGATAGCACTCCGAGCACCCAACACAATCCGGCATTCACCCCTTTTGATCCTCTTCCATTCATCCCACCTTTCCCGATCATTGCGATGACTGTGCAAGATGGCTATATTCTCCCCGAAGGCATTGTAAAATCTCTCTTCCATTTGTGGAGTCAATGCTATTTCCGGAACCAGGATCAGGGCATTACTTTCATTGATCAGGCACTCTCTGATTAATCTAATATAGACTTCTGTCTTGCCGCTACCGGTTACTCCATAAATCAGAAAGGTCTGGAATTCCTTCTTTGCTATCTGATCCTTGATTGAACTAAACGCTACCTGCTGTTCTTCAGTGAGAACGAAGTCAGAAATATTTCTGGTTATTCCTGATTTCGGGAACTGTTCTTTCACTTCCCGGGATTCAATAGAGATCAACCCTTTATTGCGAAGTGCTTTGATAATGGCGTAGCTAAAATCGTTTGCCAGAGAGGCTAACGGAAGAGATTTTTGATCACTGGAAAGTAATACCTGTTGGTTTATTTGATCCCATGCTTCCTGTTGTTTGGAAGTCAGGTCGGGATTCTCCGGTGTCTCATTATTGATAATTACAAAATTAGCATACTTCTTCTTGATCCTACTGTCAAAGGATCGTTTTATTTCCAATAAACCCTTTTCTTCAAGGCTTTCGATTAACCTGGATATGGGAATGTTCTTTAACTTCTCCCGAAGGGAGAGGATGTTGATCCATTCTTCACCATTTAATTGATTGAGAAGCTTCTGTTCCTGAGCAGTAAGATCAGTTGGAGACTGATTTTCTAAATATTCGTCGGATAATCGAATTTCCTGGGCAATCTGAATTTGAATAGCTGTTGGTAACATCGCCATGATAATTGTTCCGAGACTGCAGAGGTAATAGTGCTTCATCCATTCAGCCAGAGCTAGCAAATCGGGAGAGATAATCGGCTTGGTATCGATAATCTCCAGAATCTCTTTGATATCATAAGGTTTGCTTTCCGATGAGAGTTCTTTTTTCGACCAGATAAAACCAGTCAGAAGATTGTTGTTGAAATTGACCAGAACTCTACACCCCCGTTCCAACTCAGCATTGCATTTGTAAGTATAGAAATGTGAGATATTCAACGGCAAAGCTAATTCATAATAAACCATTATCCTGATATCCTTCTTTCATCAACTGTTTGAGTTGGTTGTAAGATTATATTTGTCTATAACTACTCCAATCTGTATCCCAGAGAGACTAATCATTAAATGATGTCAACTGTTAATGATCAGTTAAATTTTTAGCTGATACGATGTCTCCGGGCAACAATAAATACTAATATTTTGCTGGAGTATCTGAAATCTCAAATAATTTGTAATGGATAGTCTGATCAGGTAATATATAAAAAAACTGGCTTCAACTGTAGTTTTTTACAGATTGAAGCCAGTTTTTATCTCATCAAAAGTTAATGAATTACAATTCTATTTGAGCAGGATCATCTTTTTAACAGCAGTATAATCCTTTCTCTGCATCCGGTAGAAATAGATCCCACTGCTCACTTCTCTGCTACTTTCATTTTTGCCATCCCAGGTAATATTGTAAAATCCCGGCGTTAACTCTTCCTGGATAAGTCTCTTAACTCTCTGACCAATGATATTATAGATATCGATGATAACCTCCCCCTCTTCCACAATGGCAAAACTGATAGTTGTTTCCGGATTAAAGGGATTCGGATAGTTTTGATATAATTGATCTCTTCTCGTAGTCAGAATGTCTTCGGAAACACTCACATCCGGTGCTGTAATATAGAGAGTAAAATCATCTATATAAATCCCTTCTTCCTCAATCGATTGATCGGATGTGAAGAGAAAGCGGATATTGATCTCATTTCCCAGGTAATCGTTCAGGGGGTATTCTTTGAGAGTCCAGTCGGTGATCCCGTTGAAGGTATCAACAGTCTCATAGTTACTACCTGCCAGGGCAACCTGGAAGTAACAATAGTCATATCCGGGTTCCAGGTTATAACGAGCCATAAAAGATACTGATGCGTTGGTAGCTTCAGTTAGATTAATATTCTGATTAAACCGGGCAAAGCTTGTGACATTGGAGTTATAATTACCGTTTGGGCTGTCTGCCAGAGAATAATCCCCTGAATAGGAATACATGGTAGATAATCCCCATTGCCCGCTGGTAACCCAATTATCCAGGTCTGAAAAAATATCGATCAGATATGGGGCAGTTAATTCGAATGAGAAGAAGTTTTCATCATCTGAGATAGTTATTTCTTCCACCAACATTCCATATCCGTCAGCTCTAATCTCTATCCTGTATACTCCGAAAGCTACACTTTCAAAGGTGAAATTTCCCTCTGCGTCTGTGATTTGAGGATCTAACGGAGTATTGAGTAATGTAACAATCGCATCCGCGATCGGATTCTGGGTTTCGATGTCAGTTACCAGACCATTAACTATCCCATAACCGGCTGGATTAAGAGCAACACTCAGTTCTGTCTGAGCATCTTCGACGATCGTTACCTGATAAGGTTCTGAATCGACATAACCATAAGCAGAAAAAGTAACAGAATATTCTCCCGGCAGCAACATCCGGTAATACCTGCCAAAGTTTTCATTACTCAGATAAGGGTGACGGAAATTACCTGTATTATCAATTCCTTCGATAAAAATTTCTGCTTCCAAAGGTTCGCCGGTAGTATTATCGGTAATATGTCCTGTTAGTGTCGATTTATGAACTCTTCTCAGCAAGATCAGGGCAGCTTCCATATTATCGGAAACGATCTGCTGAACTGCAGCCGGACCTGGTATAAACTCCGTAGCCATCTCGAAAGTATAACAGAAGATGCCATGCATTCCGTAGGCATAATCATCAGTAACCCCTCTTGCCGGATAAAGCTCCCAGCTTGCCTGGGGTGTATAATAACCTGTTGAATTATATCTCGGGATGGTAGCAGCCATGGCTACTGCTAAATCAGAAAGAGCAGCAACATCGGGGGCGTAGGTATTCTCGGCATAACCATATGGATAGAGCACCAACTCACTGTAAGTATGATAAGTGATTCCGGCCACAAAATGATGATCTGCCATCAGTTGCTGCAAAGGAGAAATTTCCGGTTC
>CAZSVG010000013.1:0-11464 GCA_964610195.1 uncultured Candidatus Cloacimonadota bacterium
TAGTTGATACCCGGAGAGGGAAGTTAGCAATCAGCTAATAAGATTGCTAAAATTTTTTGCTTTTTTGGGAGGATTGATTATAATATCTATGGAATCTAGAATAAGGAGGAACGAAAAATGAGATTACCAATAATCAGAAGAGAAGAGAGAGAGGTTGATAGTCGTCCGATTCGTTCATTAATAGATGACTTTCTGGACAATGCCTTTTTTGAATCAGATCTTAGTGAGACCAAGATGATGTCCATTGATGTCATCGAAAGAGAGCAGGAGTTCTTGTTAAGTGCCAATTTACCTGGTATAAAAAAGCAGGACATCAAGGTCTATGTTGAGGGAGACAGTCTTGTAATCGAGGCCAAAAGACAAGAGGAGAAAGAGGATAAGAACGAGACAATGTATCGTTGTGAACGATATCAAGGAGATTATCGCCGGGTATTTTCCGTTCCAGAGAACTGGGATTATGAAAATATCAAAGCCAAGTATGAAGATGGGGTACTTAAACTAACCGTACCCAAAAAAGAGATAAAACCAGAGAAGGAGATCATGATCAAATGATGTAGCATAATTGATCAACAACATAACAAAAAACATAATAAGGAGGTTGATATGTTACCATCACTAATGAGACCAAGCAGTGAGTTGTATCCACGGATTTCTTCCCTGTTAAACGACTTCATGAACAATACCTATCCAACTACTACTAATATCGAGGGAAGGATGATGCCCTTGGATTTGATTGAAACTGATAAGGACTTTGTCCTTAAAGCGAATCTGCCGGGTTTAAAGAGGGAAAATGTCAAAATTACAGTAGAGAAGAACACCCTTTCCATAACAGCTCAGAACCCGGAGAAAGAACAGAAAGTGGAAGGAACAGTTTACCGGGACGAAAGATACAAAGGTGACTATCATCGGATGTTATCATTTCATGTTCCGGTCAGCTTTGACAACATTCAAGCTAAGCTGGATAATGGGATTTTGTTCATGACTATCCCGAAAGTTGAGCCAAAGCAGAAAAAAGAGATTTCGATCTCATAATAAAATTAAGGAGGCGATTATGAATTTTCTGACGACAAGAACGACAAGAGATCTGTTTCCGTTAATGTCCTCTCTGTTTGACGATTTTTTAAGTAATGCCTTTACTGAGGAACAAACAGAAGCAAACAAGATGATGCCTATGGACGTCTCGGAAAGAGAGAAAGAGTTCATTATCAGGGCTAACATGCCTGGCATTAAGAAGGAGAATATTAAAATCTCCGTTTCCAATAATAGTGAGTTAACTATTGAAGGTAAACAGGAGTCTGAAAAGACAGAGAAGAATGAGACGGTATTCAGATATGAGAGATATAAGGGAAACTATCGTCGTTCGGTTAGTTTACCCGATGTATGCGATATCGAGAAAGTGGAAGCCAAACTCGAAGATGGTGTTTTAACTCTCTTTATTCCCAAAAAAGAGCCATCACCAGCGAAGGAAATAAAGATTGGAGAATAACCATCTGGCATTGATAATGTCAAGCCGCAAGGTTGAGGACCTTAACCTTGCGGCTTTTTACAAATTTCTTTACGAAAAATATCAAGGGAAAAATAGTGGAGGACAAATAATATAGGAGGAGCTATGATAGCTAAAGAGAAAGTCGAAGAAGTTTTAAATCTTGTAAGACCATCAATTCAATCTGATGGTGGAGATGTGGAGTTAGTTCAGATCAGGGAAGATAATGTTATCGAAGTGAAACTGAAGGGTGCCTGTGGTACCTGTCCAATGGCCATATATACTTTGAAGGCAGGAATTGAAAGAGTAATGAAAGAAAGAATTCCGGAAGTAAAAGAGGTTATCTCAGTATAGACATGTTTAACCAATGAGAGCAATTTTTTAAATCCTCTGTTTAGATTATTACAGTTGATATTAAGAAAGAAGGGCGATTTAATTATCGCCCTTCTGTTTAATAAGTTTGGCTATTTATAATCAATCCGGTCTTCGTGCTGCAGAAGATGGTCTGGATGTTAATAATAACCTGAATTTCGGAGAAAAGATGTGGGTTGGATGGTCTTTGAGAAAAGCAGTTAGTAAATCCCGGTATTCCAGTTGTTCCTTCTTTCTAAGTTCAGTAAGTTTTAACAAAGCATAGCCAGCAAGGGTTTCATCCTGAAATTCATAGGAAAACAACCTTTCTGCCAACTCTCTTTCCCCGCTATCTAAAGCCCATTGCCCGGTTATTAATATAATCTCCTCATCGGCAATCTGATCATCAATACTGAGAAGTATTTGTAATGCATCACGATCTTTATAGATACTTTTCAAACGGTAAGCTTCCAGAAAGGCATTTCTCACTGCTGGATGCATTTCATTAACAATCACTGTTAAAAATAGAGCTTCATTCGTTAATTCACTACCCGGCATACTAATAATCATTTCGGTCAGAAGAGAATCAGAGGGTTCTCGCTTTTCCATTAAATGTAACATAAACTTATAATAATGGCTCATATTGGTTATCTGAGAACCTGATTCCTCTCCTCTGAGGATACTTTGGAGAAGGTTCTGAGCCTGTTGGTAATTTTGTGAAACAATAAGAAAATGGACTATTTTGAGCTCTACTTCTTTTTGCTCGTTCCTGTTAAAGGCAAAGTTCTTGGCATCCTCAAAAAGTCTGATGACTTCTTGCTGTGGTTCATCGAGCCGGATAGCTATATCAGCAAGTAGTTCTCTTGCCTGTCGATTAGCTCTGGTTCGAAATCTAACCTGTCTATCTTGAAGAGTATTGTCTTGAACTATTTCATATAGAACCTGTCGTGCTTCTGATAGTTTATGCTCACTGATATAGAGCAGAGCTATTTTAATACCGACATCTGCAGATTTGATTGGATCATTAACGCTCAGCCGATATTTTTCATAGGCCTGTCGTGCCAAATCAGGATATCCGGCTGCAAAAAGTTCATCAGCAAACCGGTTTATTTTCTCCGGATCCAATTTCTGATATATCAGGAATGCTTCTGTAAAATCTCCTACATGAGCCAGAGAGAGAGCATAAAGTTCGAGCAGGAATTCATTATCAGAGGAATTGAGTAATCTCTGTAATGTTCTTATTTGATTACTATCTTCATCTAACATGCTTTTTACCCGATTAGTAACAAAGAAAAGAAATCCACTGTTTCTTTCCAGGTGTTTGATGTATTCAGTTATGGAGTTTGAATAGCTATTCATGTTTTCATAATTTCTGGCCATCTCCATGGCAAACAGATAGTCATCCCTGGTATTTCGGCGAGCAAGGTCCAGTACCTCCACAGCGGTTTCAAATTGCCTTTCTCTTTCATACACTGCTGCGAAATTTCGATAGAGATTGACTATACCAGGATTTTCCCGCAAGTAATTCAAACCGAGTTGTCTTGCTTGATTTGCCTCACCTTTTCTGATCAGTAATGCAATTTTGTGTTGAGTTAAAATTTCTGGAGTAAAGACCGCAGCATAATTATCAAGTACCTGAGAGGCTGCTTCGATTCTATTCAGATTTACCAGAGCTTGAAAGTAGCCGGTAATAATTTCTTCATCATCTGTATATCTTTTGAGAAGATCTTCGTAGATACTTAAAGCCTGATTATACTCTCTTCTTGCTTCCAGTCGACGGATCTGGTTCATCATCACCTGCTTATGGTCATACTGACTATGAAGCAGGGTGGTAAGTATGATCATGAACAACGTTAATATTAAAACTCTATGTTTCATTACCAGAACCTCTTACTCTCTTTCCAGAGCCCGGATATTTATCAGTCTAAGATATTCACGGATTAACTCCTGATACTCCTGGGGATAATTCTTATAATTATCTTCGAGAAGAGCACGTTGACGAAGTCTTTGAAATTCCTGTTGGATGTCGGGAGGTAAAACCCAATCCTCTTCTTCCCTGGTTTCTCCCTGTCTTCTTCTGGAGAACTCTCTCTGATTAATCGATTTTTGAGCATCAAGCATTCTGGATAAAATCCTTTCTTGTTGTCTGATCAACGATTCATCAAGGCGATTTTGTCTAAGTTGACGGGAGACCGATTCCAACTCCTGGATCATTTCATTTATGGCATTGGCTTGTCTCTGAGCTTCTGGATTGGTTTCCATCAGACGGCGCAGATTATCGGCAAGTCTCTCTTCATCACGAGCCAGCCGTTGCATCTGTTGCCTCATCTCCTGTGAATAACCATCAGTACCCCCCATCATATCCAATAGTTGTTGAGAAAGCATATTGATCGCCATTTGTTCTTGTCCCATCATCTGCATAGCCTGCATCATACTTTCCATCGCACCACCAGGACCCTGCTGCATATTATCGCGCGTCTGCATCAGATTGAAAATCATCAGATTTATCCCCTTTTGCACATTGTTAAGATGGGTTCTGATATTGGGATTACGGGAATTGATGATCAAATTGAACATCTCCCTGTAGGAGGTCAGGGTCATGTCAGCATCAATAATAAACTTAGGGGTGATATAGAGAATTATCTGTGGTGAGCTATAGAGCTTTTGCAACGTTAACTGGATGGCATCATATCCAGCTATCAAATCGGGATAAATAGGGAATGGGTCTTGAGCCAGACGTTGGGTGGTCTGCTGATGTTCTTCAGACAGAGCGAGGAGTCTCCGGATAGTTTCTTGGATAACCTGAGCCATATTGGACATACTGTCCGACATCATTGATTCAGCCATTTCACTCAATTTTTTGGTTATCCGCTGCATTTTTTGCAGTGCCTGTTGTTGACTGGAGGTCGCCGAACTCATCTGTTGATTTTGCAGAGCCTGCATACTCTGATCGAGATCCTTATCGAGATTATCGGCTTTCATCTGCTCCTGTAATTCGCTTAAAGTATCTTTCAATTCCCGATCCTTCTGATCGTCTAACATATCCATAGATTCATCAAGTTGATCCTGAAGAGCATCGAGTTTGTCTTTTATGGTTTCTTGTTCTTGAGAAAGTTTATCACCATCAGCTGAATCTTGTTGAGTTCTTTCCAATAATGCTTCCTGCATCTGTTCCATTTCTTTGGCGATCGCCAGGGCTTTTTGAATGCTCTGTTCTTTTTTGATATTTTCCAGAAGATCAAGGGTGTTTTGAAGCTTCCGGTCAAACTCTTCCATGGAGAATTTAAAATCTTCCATCGCTTTCAGTAAATCCTCGCGGCTCATCTCCTCCATTGCCTGACGCATCTGTTCCATTACATTCTTCAACCTTTCGTCAGCAATCTCTTCCATTAGCTCCCTTATTCTTTCCATTTTATCCAGAGTTTCCTGGGATAGTGAGGGATTATCTTCAAATTTTTCGAGTAATTTTTGATATTCTTCGGCGATGTTTTCGATCTGTTGATTCAGATCTTCCTGACGTTGCAGGAATTGCTCCAGTTCCTGGCGATCTTCCCAGTTATAATCTTCCCGCTTCATCATTTCCCGTCTTTTCTGCTCGAATTCCTGCTGAAGTTCTCTGGATAGCTCCATACTGCGCCGGAAGGTATCCATCTTCATCTCTTCTTCTCTCTCGATTTCGGCAAAGATCTCTTCGATGGAAGGAAAACGAAGCAGATAGCGCTGACTGGTTGCAGTTTGTGGGGTGGGAGCATTATCGGAAATTTCTGCCCAATAGACTATCCTATCTCCGGGAAGCATATATGTTCCAGAGAGATCGAGAGTATAATCGTGTTCCAGAGTATTTCCGGGAATTCTTCCTCTCAGAGTTTCGATTATAACCTCATTTTCATTTATCTGGTAGTGGAGTTTTAGGTTTTGTAGCCCATAATCGTCAGTGGCAAAGAATTTCATTCTTTGCATCATATTCTGAGTAAAGATGGTATCTCTACCGGGGTAGATGATCTTAATCTCCGGTATTTTATCAGGAATCACTGTTATAGGACGTTCCAATCTTCTTGATTGGTTGCCCAAAAAATCGGTCAGGAGCAGATGATAAGTACCACTCTGTTGGAGAGTAAATCCTGCTTCAAAGCTGTTTCGGCCTAACCTTTCCATATTCAGTAAAGAACCATCGGAGAAGATTACTAACGCTTCATCCAGAGGATTATTAGTCTCGATTTCCATGCTGACCTTCGTATTTATCAGCCCTCTGATATTACCACTGCTCTGATATTCTGTTTCCGGTTCCAAACCGGAATATGTTGGATACTGGTAGCGGAGGGTCATATCTCTGACGGCAGGTTCTTCAAAAACCTGTACGTAAAAAGTATCCGAAACTGCATAGGGGGTAGTTACAAAATAATGAAATGAGAAATCGGGATTGCTGAATACTTTTCTATTTTGATAAAGGGTTTCAGAACGCCAGGTATCATTACTTCTATAATAGAGGGTATGATTTAGGTTTGGTTCAGGTTCAATAACCTCGATGGTTATCGGAGTATTTCTAACTATAGAGATATCTCCTGGTGATACCAGGACATAATCACGAAATGTAGGTTGAGGAAGTCTGTTGGATATGAAGAACTGCCAGGAATCAACATAGGATTGAGGACTGATAATTAAAAATATCAGGGTGATTACAATGCAGAGCAGAAAGGGGGTAAAGGCATTTTTAAGTTTTCTTTTATCAGGTTCGATTTTCTGCTTTTCCGAAAGTCGATTGGCTCCGTAAAAGATAAGTTCCAGAACATCTCTATCTTTATCATTATTGGTTTCCCATAATTCCAGGGCATTTTGATAGGTATCGTTTTTATCATCGTTATCATGATCGAGGTATCTGGCGGCTTTATTTTGATTGAGGATTTGATTATTTGTCTGGAGTACAAAATAGATGATTATCAATCCCAGGAATATTTTCAGACTCAGACCGAAGATAAACAGTTCAAAAAAACGCTCTGTAGTAAATGCATGGAAGACGAAAAAGAGATTGATCAGGATCAGATAGAGGGTAAACAGGAGAATCAGGTTCTTTCCGATTAGAAAAAGGTTATACCTATTCCGGTATTTTCTGATTACTTTCTGAAAACTATTCATAAAATCATCTTTTTTAATTTATTCTTTCATAGATTAGATCTGTCGCTGATCCCTGTATGATATCATTATCGTTGAGATAGGCTGTTAATCTGTTCAACCAGTCTCTTTTTATGCCCGGAAAGGGGTTTAAAGTAAGGTTGGTTCTGTTAACGTTGGAAGTAAAGAGCCTGCTGATTACCCTGTTTCCCCTAACATGGGGTAAAACATTACCAATCAGGGCAATATAATCTTCAAGATGGGGAATAGCTTCTCTAAACTCTTGAGGATAAGAGGCTAAAGGAGTGCCTTCATAAACTACCAGATTATGAAATTTGATTTGCGAGACAGCATCGAGACTATTCAGATAACTGATCGTTTCCAATATGTCATTAAGAGTCTCTCCCGGAATACCCAGGATTAGATGGACACCCGTTTCAATTTTGTATTCTTCTGATAATTTAACCGCTCTGGCAAAATCTGTCATATTATGACCTCTGTTAAGCAAATCCAGACTTTTCTGATGAATACTCTGCAACCCGATCTCCAAGAAAACATCTCCCGGTAAGCCTTTCAGCATTTCCATTATTTCTTCATTTAAAAAGTCGGGTCTGGTCGAGATAATCAAACCCGATATTTCAATATGTTTTAACGTTTTAGTAAATATTTGTTTCAGTTGTTGAACATTGCCGGAAGTTGATGTGTTGTCCTGAAAATAGGCAAGAAGTTTAACATCACCGCAATTCTTCTTCAATTTTGGAATCAAGATCTCCAGTTGTTTTTCCGGATCGGGTTTCTCTTTTTGGATCAGATCGGTAAAAGATTCCGTTAAACAGAAGATACACCCTCCATTATCAAGACGATGGGGACACTCTTGATGAAGAGAAAGTCCTATCCGAAAGGTTCTTTTCCCATAACGCTTTTTCAGATAGTCTCCGTAAGTATTAACTCTCTCTTCCAACCTTTTTTTCATCAGTCTTCTTCCTTTAATTCCCTGGTCATCAAATCATAGATGGCTTGTTTTGGCGGTTTATCGGCAAATAAAACCTGATATATTTGATCTGTTATCGGCATCGAAACATGCTTCTGTTTCTTTAAATCATATATTGACCTGGTGGTTTTGACCCCTTCAGCCACCATGGTCATTGATGCCAGAATATCAGGCAGCTTTCTCCCTTTACCGAGTTGATAGCCTACATATCGATTACGGCTATGAACACTGATAGCTGTAGTTATTAAATCACCTATTCCCGACAATCCATTGAAAGTATTGGGATCAGCACCCATCACATCACCCAATCTTCTGATTTCAGCGAGTCCCCTGGTTAGTAATGCACCCTGGGTATTATCACCAAGTCTCAAACCACTGACGATACCTGAAGCGATAGCGATGATATTCTTAACTGCTCCTCCCAGCTCTACTCCAATCAGATCATTGCTCCGGTAAACCCGAAAAAAATCGTTACTGATTAACTCCTGAGTATAGGTCAAAATCTCTTTGTTGTATCCTGCCAGAACTACCGTTGTAGGAATTCGGCGAGCCACCTCTTCGGCATGGCTCGGCCCCGATAGGGTAGAGATCAGAGGAGTCATTTTATCAGGCAATTGAGAAGCAATAACTTCTGACATCCGGAGCAAACTCTCCTCTTCGATCCCTTTTGCCAGATTAACAATACTCTTTAATCCTTGATTATTTTTTATATGGGGGGCAGTTTGAGCTGTGACGGCTCTCATTATGTGAGAAGGAACAGCAAAGATTAGAACTTCAGGTTCATTGGACAAAGCCTCATCCATTTTGGCAGAGATCTTGATCTCCCCGGGGATTCTGATATCTGGTAATAATTTACTATTATATCCCGTTTTTCTGATCTCTTCCACATATAAGGGGTTGTATTCCCATATCGAGACCCTGGCGCCATTATAATGCATTAGAGTGGCAAAAGCCAAACCCCAGCTTCCTCCGCCAATTATGACAACTCGTGACAAAATTCCTCCGATAGTTATCTCACTTTCTGTAATAGATTTGTTTCTACTAAAGAAACGATCTAATCTGATCCTATCTTTTTTCTCAAATACAAATATAAATCAGGGTATAGAGTCAACTATAAATAAGGTTACTGTTCAGAAGATTCAGGTTAATAAATGTTATACACGATAATAAGGGCGATATATAAACCGATGTTAGTGGAAGAAAATGCTATTTAAATATCCATGGATAACCATAAAATTCATTATGACCTCTCAGACACTTTTCTGAGAGAAAGATTATATCCATCACCGGCAGATACTGCTACAAAATTATTGCCATGAATGATACTGGTTTGTTTATATCGGTCATCACCCCAAGGAATAATGCTTCCATCACTTTTAAGGGCGATGCTATGATACCTTCCGGCAGAGATTTTAACGAAATTGTTTCCCGAAGGAACATTACACTGTCCAAAGTCATTATCACCCCAGGCTATCAAACTCCCATCTTTTCTTAATGCCAGACTATGAAATTCTCCGGCCGAGATGGCTATGTAGTTATCTCCATAGGGGGGATCAGACTGTCCCACATTATTCAACCCCCACGCTACAATACTTCCATCTTTTCTTAATGCCAGACTGTGATATCTGCCTGTTGCTATGGCAATAAAATCCTTACCTTCCGGGACTGCAAGTTGATTAAAGAAATTAGCTCCCCAGGCAGCTATTGAGCCATCTGCTTTCAAAGCCAGGCTATGCCCATCTCCAACAGCAATAGCTACGAAATCATTACCAGGTGGAATGTCTAATTGACCATAACCAGCGTCATTACCCCAACCAACCAGAGTACTATCGGCTCTAAGTGCCAGGTGATTCTGCCAGCCGGCATCTATGGCCACAAAATTAAATCCCTGAGGAGTAACTTCGTCATTATCCCTTCCCCATAACACAATGCTGCCATTCTGTCTTAAGGCCAGATTATTGATCAATCCGGCAGAAATGGCGATAAAATCCTGACCTTCCGGTACCTGTAATTGACCATAATTATTAGATCCCCAGGCAACTATCTGTCCAGGTTTCTGGCGATCTCTGGAACAGGAAAACAATAGTACCAGGATCAAACAAAATATGATTAAATGACAACCAATCTTCAGCATAAATTGTTCTGACTCCCTGTATTTATATAATTAATCAGACTTTGATCTTAGCGATCTCTGAGAAAACTGAAAATCAAACTATAATCTCAGATGTCGATGTCAATGATAAACTTATCAAGAGAATATCAGGCTTTTACAAAATAACAGAGAGTATTGACTAACAAATATCATTGTTTATCAACTGGTATAAAGCCAGATAAAGTTTCAATAGAGTAATGATTTCGCCATTCATTCTTTTCCCTTGACGGCTTATCTGAGGTAATAATTAATTTTTTGTTATGGAAAAAGGATATCAAAGCCGGTTGTTATTACATACCTGTTGTGCACCCTGTTTGGTTGCTCCCTACTCTCATCTTCAAGAGGAGGGGGAGTACGACCTTACCGGTTTCTGGTTCAATGACAACATCCATCCTTATCAGGAATATAAAAGGCGACTGGATACATTTATGGAATGGAGTAGTAAGGAGGGATTCAAATATCTGATTGAGAAGGGATATCATCCGGAACCTTTTTTTCAGCGGGTCGTCGGACGAGAAGCAGAGCGATGTTATTTTTGTTATTATTTCAGATTAAAAAAGACTGCTGAACTTGCTAAGAAAAACAATTTTGATCTCTTCTCCACAACCCTATTGTACAGTATATATCAAAAACACGATTTGATCAAAAAGCTCGGGGAAGAGATAGCTCAAAACGTTGGCATCTCATTTTATTATCGTGATTTCAGAGAGTTCTGGAAAGAGGGGATTATCCTCTCGAAAGAGTGCAATATGTATCGTCAACCCTACTGTGGTTGCCTATACAGTGAAAAAGAACGCTATTGCAAAGATTGAAAAATTCAACGGATTTGGTAAAAATTCATTATGTATTACCAAAAATTGTAACTATATGAATTAACATGAAATTTAAGGCAGGGATATAGAATGAGTAAATATAAAGAGATAGATCTATCCGGGCAGAAAAAGTATACCCTTTCCCAGAGAAACAGCAAGGTAAATGAGAAACAATTTTTTCGGACCGGGCAGACATCAGAAATCTATTCATTTATTTCCCGACTACCCGATATCTTGCAGGCGAAGGGTTTCAAGGAGCTTTTAGACCATTGCTATATTGCCTACAAATCAGGTAAACCGATCATAGTGGCTCTCGGTGGTCATGTTGTCAAATGCGGCCTGTCTCCTCTCTTTATAGAATTGATCGATAGGGATGTTATTAAATGTTTTGCCGGTAATGGTTCGGTGGCCATCCATGATTTTGAACTCGCTCTGGCCGGACAAACCTCTGAAGATGTAGCTTCCGCTCTGGAAGATGGGTCTTTTGGTATGGCCAGGGAAACGGGAGAATATATCAACAGAGCAATAATAGAAGCTTCTCATAAGAATCTTGGTTTTGGTGAAGG
>CAZSVG010000014.1:0-7191 GCA_964610195.1 uncultured Candidatus Cloacimonadota bacterium
AGAGTCTTACCAAAAACCGCTGATCCTCTTTGTCTGTACCGGTAATATCTGCCGGAGTCCGCTGGCAGAATACTACGCCCGTCATATCATGAATGCCAGAGGACTCCCTTTCAGAACGGCTTCAGCAGGTTTTATCCCAGTATCGGTAGCTATCTCTGCTCATTCTTTTTCGATCTTGAATAGTGACGGTATTCATGCCAATGAACATTATTCGCAACACCTGCAAGAGGATTTAATCCGTCAATCATGGTTGATCCTGACTATGGAAAAGGATCATCGGGATCTGATCCTTAAGGCCTATCCATCATCCAAACATAAGGTATTCACGCTCTCCGGTTTTTGTGGTGGTAAAGGGGATGTGGAAGACCCGTTTCGACAGGACATGGAAAAGTATGTTAACACTTACCAGTTGATAAAAAAATACATTGATATATTAGCAGATAAACTCACTTTGAGGACTCAAAAACTGATCACTCTCTATGAGTTGGCTAAAATAAAACCAGAGAACATAGAAGTATGAATGAACCACAAATTACCCCCGAGCTGGTCAAAGCTCATGGACTGAATGAAGAAGAATATAAACTGATCCTCCGAACGATTGGCAGGACGCCAACTTTTACCGAATTGGGGATCATCTCGGTTATGTGGTCGGAACATGCCAGTTACAAAAATTCCATCAAATATCTGAAAAAACTACCCCGGGAAGGCAAGAAATTAATGACCAAAACCGGGGAAGAGAATGCCGGGGTTATCGATATAGGTTACGGTTTGGGGATATCTTTCAAGATCGAGAGCCACAATCATCCCTCAGCTTTGGAACCTTATCATGGAGCAGCAACTGGGGTAGGGGGTATCCTGAGAGATATTTTCACCATGGGGGCCAGACCGATTGCTGTTTTAGATTCTCTTCGATTCGGGAATATTAATAATCCTCAGGTCAAATATCTCCTCAAAGGTGTTGTTTCAGGTATAGCTGACTACGGTAATTGTTTCGGAGTACCTACGGTAGGAGGAGAAACTTTTTTTGAAGATAGTTACGAAGGGAATCCTCTGGTAAATGCCATGGCGATCGGTATTTTAGAGCATAAGAACCTGATGAAGGCCAGTGCCCAAGGGGTAGGAAACTATGTCGTCTATGTTGGATCAGACACCGGCCGGGACGGTATCCACGGAGCTACCTTTGCCTCTGTTGAACTAACCGAGAAGTCAGAAGAGAGCAGAACGGCAGTGCAGGTTGGTGATCCATTCATGGAAAAACTACTCCTGGAAGCAACTTTGGAGGTCATTGAACTGAGGTTGGTAGAGAGTATTCAGGATATGGGAGCAGCGGGGTTGACCTGCTCTTCCAGTGAGATGGCTGGAAAAGCCGGAACAGGGATAGAACTCGAAATATCACTTGTCCCGAGAAGAGAAGAGGGGATGACCCCATATGAAGTTATGCTTTCTGAATCTCAGGAAAGAATGTTATTGATAGTTAAACCGGAAAATTATGAAAAAGTTGAACAGGTCTTTCAGAAATGGGACCTTCATGCTGTCAAGATCGGGGTAGTGACTTCCGATGGGATGTTATGTGTCAGAGAGCATGGGGAAATAAATGCACGGATTCCAGCCAGGATGCTTATCCTTGGTGGTGACGCTCCGGTCTATGATCGGGAAACAAGATATCCCGAATATTTAAGGATAGTAAATCAGTTCGATGAGAAAGAAATAGATATCCCAACTGACTTTAACGAGGAATTAAAGAAACTTATATCTTCACCCAATATCTGCTCAAAAAGAGATATCTATCGTCAATATGATCATATGGTACAGATAAATACTGTGGTAGAACCGGGTTCTGATGCTGCTGTAGTCCGCATAAAAGAAACGGGGCAGGGAATCGCTGCTACTACAGATTGTAACGGACGTTATTGTTATCTCAATCCCTATGAGGGGGCAAAAGGGGCTGTCGCCGAAGCTGCCAGAAATATTGTCTGTTCCGGAGCTACTCCCCTGGCAGTAACCAATTGTCTGAATTTTGGTAATCCATACAAACCGGAGATGTACTGGACGTTTACGGAAGTGATCAGGGGGATGAGTGATGCTTGTTTGGCATTTGATACCCCAGTAACCGGGGGTAATGTCTCTTTCTATAATGAAAATCCCAGAGGGGCTATCTATCCTACCCCTACGATAGGGATGATTGGTTTGTTGGACGATTACCATAATTCTATAAAAAGTGGTTTCCGGGATGAGGGTGATCTGATCATTCTTTTAGGTGATAATTCCAAACATCTTGGTGGTTCTGAGTATCTGAAGGAATGTCGTCACCTGATCTGGGGTAACCCTCCAGCTGTTGATCTGGAAAAGGAAAAGCAACTCTATAAAACATTTCTCGAACTAACAGCCACAAAGATTATCAAATCAGCGCATGACTGTTCTGATGGCGGATTGGCAATAGCAATTGCTGAGTCGTGCTTCAATGCAGAAAGATTACTGGGAGCCAGGATCGAGATGAGTTTCTGCTATCGTCCTGATGCTGAATTGTTTGGAGAAGAACATTCCAGAATAATCTGTTCTTTAAAAGAGGCGGACCTACCTACTCTGAAAGAGATCTGTCAGAGTAACAATTTTCCATTTCAGGTAATTGGAAAGACCGGAGGAATGAGATTAGAGATCAATGACCTGATCGATGTTGATATTGCCGAACTTAAAAAGCTCTGGGAAAATACCCTGCAACTATGAAAAACGAACCACTAAGGTCAAACAAAAGCTCCGGTAATTTTACCAGATTAGAAGAATATAAAGAACAGATTATTCGTTCTGCGGCAGAACAGAATCTTTACTTGATCTCTGAAAAGGAGATCCCTTATGGATTACAGATTGTAATAGGAACTCAAGAGGTGAATGTCCCTCTAAATATTTACTATTCCGAAAAGAAAGGGATTTCGACTGTTATTGGTGGCAAAGAATTCAATCCCTTAAAACCTTTACTTACGGAAATGATCTTAAGCTTGACCGTGGATTCTACACAGAAAAATATTCATTCCTGGGATAGCTGGTTAGGTACTGACGAAGCAGGGAAGGGAGAGTTCTATGGTGCACTTGTGGTAGCCGGTTTCCATACCGATAAGGATATTATACCTGAGTTGCAAAGGATCGGAGTCAAAGATAGCAAAAAGATTACCAGAGATATGATCGATCCGATAGCCCATAAACTCTACAAGGCCTTTAAAGAGAGAATTGGCGTGGTCTCGCTTAATCCCCTGACCTACAACAAACTTTATAACGACTTTAATCATCAGCAAAAAAAATTGAATGAAATGATGGCCTGGATGCATGGCCGGGTGATTCTCAATCTACTCGAAAAGACCGGTGAGAACAGAGTTGTAGTTGATAAGTTCACAACAGATGCCAAATTATTGAAAACGATCAAAGATCTCGAAAAGATCGAATTACTGCAAATCCCGCAGGCAGAGAGAGATCTGGGGGTTGCAGCAGCATCGATCATCGCCAGATACCACTATCTGGATTCACTTAAAATGCTTTCCAAAAAATTTCGATTGGAATTCAAATCAGGTTCAGGGAAACAAAGTCTGGAAACCGGAGTCACTTTTGTTAAGAAGTACTCTCTGGCTAAACTACAAGAGGTTGCTAAAACTCACTTCAAGAATTTCGAAAAGATAAAAGAAAAATTACAGACAGAAAAGATTTGAAACTGATACATATATTTATTTTGGGGGAAATATGACCTTTATGCCAAACTGGTTGCTATATGCTCTGATCACGATGCTTTTTTACGGTCTCTGGGCATTCTTTCCCAAATTGGCCTCTTTATATCTACCGACAAAGGAGATCTTGATCTATCAGGTTATCGGAATCCTGACCGTGGGTTTGATCGTTTTGATCACCTCAAAGAATAGATTGCAGATCAATAGTCCGGGGCTTATTTTCTCGATATTGGGAGGTGCTGCCGGTTTGATCGGAACTCTCTTCTTTCTTAAATCACTGGCAATTGGTAAAACTTATGTTGTAGTCACTCTTACAGCACTCTATCCATTGGTTACCATATTACTCGCTTTTATTGTTTTAAGAGAAAGTTTGACATTCAAGAATGCTATCGGAATTCTCTTTGCTTTAATGGCGATGTATTTGTTTGCTTCTTAAAGGACTCAGGAATGAAAACCCTGATTGTTGATCCTCTTGCGGCTCGTTTTGGAGAATTAGTTGAGCAGAATAATTATCAGCAGTACTTTCTAACAAATGGCTTTCAACCTGAAGAGATTGAGATAGCTGTTGTCAAAACCTTTACCCGGGTTGATGAAGGATTTTTGCAAAAATATCCGAATCTCAAGTTGATAATCAGAGCCGGTTCCGGTTATGATAATATTGATCTTGAGGCAACCCGGAGCAGAAATGTTATAGTTTGCAATACTCCTGATGCTAACGTTATCGCTGCTTTTGAGCATACAATCTCATTAATTCTGGCTCTTATAAAAGGTCACCGTCCAGGGATGAGAAATCTGGAAGAAAAGACATGGAAAGAGGGACTTCCCAGAAACTGGGAAATAAGTGATCTCAGGGTTTTAATTGTCGGAGTAGGAAGAATAGGGAACAGGGTAGCCGGTTTTTTGCAAAGAATGGGGGCTGAAGTCCGGGGGGTTGACCCGTACTTGACTCAGGAAGAATGGCAGCAGAAAAGAGTTAAAGAAATTACTTATCAGAAGGGCATCAAATGGTGTAATTTGATCAGTTATCACTGTCCATTAACCACTGAAACGGAAAACTATTTTAATAAGCAGACCCTCCAATCTCTGATTCAACCGGTGTGGTTGATAAATACTGCCCGGGGTGGAATAATCAATGAAGAAGTCCTACTCCAAGGATTGCAGGAGGGGAAAATTCTGGGAGCAGGACTTGATGTGTTTGTCAATGAACCACAACCAGAATTACCTTACCGAAATTTTGAAAACATCTATCTGACCCCACATACTGGTGCTTTTACTAACAAAGCCCAGCATCGACTGGCAGAAGAGATCATTCATATATGGGAAGCATTTGTTTTTCATAAAAGGATCATAAATGAAGTAAAGAGTTATGCTGAGAGATAAGCTATAAGATTATCTAACCGGGTTAATTGTTTCCATAAGCAATTACCACCCTACTTTCCCAACTTCATTTTCCTCAAAATTTTCCACTGGATAGAATACTCTCATTGATCTATTTGTATCAATTTATACGGAAGCTATTGTTCTTCTATTACTGATAAGTAATATCCTTAAAAAAGGTTGACGAATAACCCTCAAAACAGAGAGAGTACACCAAACTTTTTAGTGGAGGATGATAATGAAGTTGGTTGAATGTGTTCCGAATTTCAGCGAAGGTAGAGAACAAAAGGTGCTGGATGCGATCGCAGAAGTTATTAAAGCGGTCAAGAATGTAACTCTCCTTGATGTTGATCCCGGAGCGGATACTAACCGAACCGTATTCACCTTTGTTGGTGAGCCGGAAGCAGTATTAGAGGCTGCATTTCAGGCTATAAAAAAAGCGAGTGAGTTAATAGACATGTCCAAGCATCAGGGAGCCCATCCAAGAATGGGAGCGACAGATGTTTGTCCTTTGATCCCGGTGAGTGATATAACTATGGAAGAGACGGTGGAATATGCCAAAAAGCTTGCTCAAAGAGTTGGAGAAGAGCTGGAAATTCCGGTTTACCTCTATGAATATGCAGCGAGTAAAGAGGAATGGCGAAATCTGGCAGAAGTTAGAAAGGGTGAATATGAAGCATTACCGGAAAAAATGAAAGATCCCTATTGGAAACCTGATTATGGTCCGATCAAATTTAACAGCAAGTCGGGAGCTACTGCTATCGGTGCCAGAGAATTCCTCATTGCTTATAATATCAATCTTAATTCCAGGGATAAGAAAAAGGCCACTGAAATAGCCAAAAAGATAAGGGAGAAAGGTTACCCTCAACGTGATGAAAAAGGGAAACTGATGAAAGATTAAGATGGTAACAAGGTAATGGTTCCCGGACTTTTTTCTCATTGTAAGGCAGTAGGCTGGTATATTGATGAATATAACCGGGCACAGATCAGTATGAACTTGACCAATTATAAGATCACTCCGCCCCACCTCGTTCTGGAGAAAGTCAGAGAGCTGGCACATGAGGATGGTGTCATTATAACCGGGAGTGAATTAGTAGGGTTGATTCCCAAAGAGGCTCTCCTGATGGCCGGTAAATATTATCTGCAGAAATTAGGAGAGACCGATGGTATTCCCGATGATATGATCATAGAAACTGCCATTCAGTCGATGGGATTGGCTGAATTGGCACCGTTTGATGTGGAGAAGAAGATTATTGAATATAGCATAGCCAGAAAAGATAATCTGATCAATATGACTATCAAAGATTTTATTGATATCTTATCTACAGATGCTCCAGCGCCCGGCGGTGGTAGTGTAGCTGCACTATGTACCACAATTTCCGGTGCCCTGACCGCTATGGTGGCTAATCTTACTTTCGGAAAAAAAGGGTATGAAAAACACTGGGAAACCTGCCGTGAACTGGCAGTCAAAGGTCAGGAAATCAAAAACAGGGCATTGTTTGCGATTGATAAAGATACCGATAGCTTCAATATGCTAATGGATGCTATGCGGTTACCCAAAAAGACGGAAGAGGAAGCAGAACTTCGTGATAAATGCCTGCAGGAAGCTACCAAACAGGCCATTCTTGTACCTTTGGAAACTCTGGAATTGTCACTGGAAGCGGTTGATTTGGCTGCCCGAATAGCCAAGATCGGTAATGAGAATGCGCTTTCTGATGCCGGAGTAGCTGCGATTACTGCTAATGCAGCAGCTAAGGGAGCTTATTATAATATCAAGATCAATATGGCCGGAATCAAGGATGACACTTTTCGGGATGAAGTTACTACCAAAGCTGAAAGATTGGTCGAGAAAATCGACGCTATCTCCCTTGAAACCGAGAAGACTGTAAAAGCTACTCTGAAGTAGTAATCAATCAGCCTGAAGTTTATTCACTCTGATTGAATCTTTTGAAAAAAAGCAAAATGGTTGATAACTCTGATTTTGTGTTCATTCTTGTTGAACCTCAATATCGGGGAAATGTCGGGGCTGCGGCAAGAGTATTGCACAATTTTGGTTTTACTCAGTTACGGCTTGTGGGTGCAGTTCCGCAGAAAGAAGATCATT
>CAZSVG010000014.1:7201-11315 GCA_964610195.1 uncultured Candidatus Cloacimonadota bacterium
ATCCGGACTTTTGATGATCTCTCTTCGGCATTGTTGGATATAGATAATGCCATTGTCTTAACCAGAAGATATGGAAGGAAGAAGAAAACCGATCTTCAGATTGATCAATTGGGAGATTTTGCAAGGAAACTATTTAGAGGAAGAACAGCATTTGTCTTTGGCAGAGAAACCTTTGGTTTACTGGATGAAGAGATTGCCCTCTGTCCGATCCGATGCCTGATAGCTACCAATCCCGAATTTCCTTCACTCAATCTTGCTCAGGCAGTCGCTTTAGTATCTTATGAGTTAAATCGAGGGTTACAGGGAGGCGAGATGAAAACTAAACTTGCAGATCGAGAAAATATTGACAAATCGGTTGAAAAGATAATAGATACTCTGGAGTCAATTGGATACTTTGAGAACGGGTTACCGGATAAAACCAAAATGCAGTTGCAGAATATTTTCATGAGGAGTTACACAACGGATGAGAATATAGAATTCCTGCAGAAAATGTTTCACCGGATTGCGATTCTCTTTCAAAAGAAGAACAGTTATAACAGAGTTGATAATTAAAAAAATAAAAAAGTGGATATAGGAGGTTATATGGACTATTTCTTTACAGAGGAACAATTAGAGATCAGAGATGTTGCCAGAAAAGTAGCGGAAGAAAAAATCAAGCCGGTAAGGGAGAAATATGATGAAGAAGGGATTTTTCCCTGGGATATTGTCGAAGTATTTGCTCAGACTGATCTTTTTGCAGTATTGATTCCCGAAGAATATGGCGGAATAAGTGGCAAAGTGGTTGATCTCTGTATTATTACTGAGGAGTTATGCCGAGTATGTGCAGGGATAACCCTCTCACTCGGGGCAACAGGTCTTGGTCTTTATCCGATTCTATTGTCCGGTTCTGAAGAGCAGAAAAAGAAATTTCTACCTGCCATTGCAGAGGGAAAAAGACTTGCTGCTTTTGCTTTGACAGAAGCCAATGCCGGATCCGATGCCGGTGCTATCGAAACGACGGCAACACTTGATGGTGATCATTATGTCCTGAATGGAACGAAGCAATGGATCACTAATGGGGGAGAGGCTGAAGTTTATACAGTCTTTGCTATGACTGACAAAACAAAAGGTGCCCGTGGTGCCTCTTGTTTCATAGTCGAAAAAGATACCCCCGGTTTCTCTTTTGGAAAAAAAGAGAATAAAATGGGTATCAGAGCTTCTGCTACCCGAGAACTGATATTTGAAGACTGCCGAATACCAAAGGAAAATCTGATTGGAAAAGAGGGATTTGGCTTCATGATTGCCATGAAGACTTTCGATAAATCACGACCGATGGTTGCTGCCCAAGCTCTTGGTACAGCACAGGGAGCCCTGGAAGAGGCTGTTAAATATTCAAAAGAAAGAAGTCAGTTTAGTAAACCGATCTCTTCCTTTCAGGGGGTGCAGTTCATGTTAGCCGATATGGCTACCCAGATTGAAGCTGCTCGAGCATTGATCTATGCTACCGCCAGAATGATCGATGAAGGAAACAAGAGATACAGCAAAGAATCGGCTATGTGTAAATACTTCGCCTCGGATGTCGCCATGAAAGTTACCACTGATGCAGTTCAAATCTTAGGTGGTTACGGATATATGAAAGAATATCCGGTGGAGAAGATGATGCGGGATGCCAAGATAACCCAGATTTACGAAGGAACCAATCAAATCCAGAGATCAATTGTCGCCTCTCATCTTCTGAAAGAATAGATTAGAAACTGCCAAATATTTATAGGAGACACAATGGGATCTCTAACCTATTGTGTCTCTTTTTTTAGATGTATTATTGAATTAATCAGAATGTCATGATGTAGATCAATATCAAACTTTAGAGTAGGGGGAAATCAGTTACCCCCCGTATTTATAAAATCCATACTGATCTTAACAATAACATGAAGTGAATCATAAGATCAAGATTGGTATGGTGTTGTGGTTTAAGTTTTTTTTCATTACCGACTTATCTTGACAATTAAAACCAAAATTTAAAAAGAGGTTTAAGAAAACAAAAACTGGAGGATGTAATGACTTTTCAGGATTTTATGAATAAGGTTACTGCCAGAAATCAGGGAGAACCTGAATTTTTACAGGCAGTTAAAGAAGTGGTGGAAACGATTTGGGATGTTTATATCTCAGAACCGAGACTTGTTAAAGCCAATATTATGGAACGAATAGTTGAACCTGAGAGAGTGATCATGTTCCGCGTGCCTTGGGTAAATGACAAAGGTGAAGTACATGTCAATCGTGGTTTCAGAGTACAATTCAACAGTGCTATAGGACCATATAAAGGGGGTTGCCGTTTCCATCCAAGCGTAAATCTATCCAGTTTAAAGTTCCTGGGCTTTGAACAGATTTTCAAGAACAGTCTTACTACCCTTCCTATGGGTGGTGGTAAGGGTGGAGCTGATTTTGATGCCAAAGGGAAATCGGAGTATGAAATAATGCGATTCTGCCAGGCGTTTATGTCTGAGCTATATCGTCATATCGGTCCTGATCTTGATGTGCCGGCAGGTGATATTGGTGTTGGAGGTAGAGAGGTCGGTTTCATGTTCGGTATGTATAAGAAATTGAAGAATGAGTTTACTGGAGTCTTTACAGGTAAAGGACAGAATTGGGGTGGGAGTTTGATCAGACCGGAAGCAACCGGATTCGGTGCCGTCTATTTTACAGAAGAGATGTTAAGAACAATTGGCGAATCATTTGAAGGCAAGAAAGTTGCCCTTTCTGGCTTTGGTAATGTCTCCTGGGGTGCCTGTCAGAAGATTAATGATCTGGGCGGTAAGGTTGTCACCCTATCCGGACCAGACGGGTATATATATGATAAAGATGGGGTCAAAGGTGAAAAAGTTGATTATATGCTGGAACTGAGAGCCTCCAATAATGATCGGGTATCTGATTATGCCGAGAAATTCAAATGTGATTTCTTCCCCGGTCGTCGTCCATGGGAAGTACCAGTAGATATAGCTATGCCCTGTGCTATTCAGAACGAGTTGAATCTGGAAGATGCTAAAAATCTCGTCAAGAATGGAGCTAAAGTTCTCACTGAAGGTGCTAATATGCCTTGTACTCCTGAAGCAATAGAGTTATTACAGGAAAACAAAGTGCTCTTTGCTCCTGGGAAAGCAGCTAATGCCGGGGGAGTAGCAACTTCAGGTCTGGAAATGACTCAGAATAGCATGCGCCTAAAATGGTCACGAGATGAGGTCGATGAAAAATTACACAGAATTATGGTTTCCATTCACGATCAATGCAAAGAATACGGAACCCGCTCCGATGGCTACATCGATTATATCAAAGGGGCTAACATTGCTGGCTTTGTTAAAGTAGCCAACGCTATGGTTGACCAGGGTGTTATCTAAAGGAAGTCAGGCTTCAAGAGTTAGCGAGTTAATAATTAGATATAGAAGTAAACCAATGAGAAAAAAGGCTGTTGAAAGACAGCCTTTTTTATTGCTAAAAAGAAAAAGTTTTTTAAAAGTGGTTCCGAAATATAAAAAGATATTCAAAGGGAGTCTCCATGAAGCAGTTTATTGCAGATACGGCTAAAATAGGTGAAAATAACAAAATAGGTTTCAACACGATCATCCTCGATGATGTTTCTATCGGAGAGAATTGTCAGATTGGACATAATGTAATTATTTATGAAGGCACAAGTATCGGTGACCATGTGAGGATCGATGATAATACGATCATCGGGAAAAAGCCAATGCGCTCTCCCAGAAGTATCTTTAAAGATGATCCAAATTACGAAGCTACAAAAATCGGCAATGGATGTTTGATCGGAGCTAATGTGATCATTTATGTACAGTCAGAGATCGGAGAAAGAAATCTGATTGCCGATCTGGCGACTATCAGGGAGAATACGAAGATAGGTGATTATAATATTATCGGAAGAAATGTGACCATCGAGAATTTTGTAAAAATGGGGAGTAAAAATAAGATCGAAACAAATTCTTATATTACTGCTTACTCCGATTTGGGTGACTATTGTTTTATAGCTCCCTGCGTGGCAACCAGTAATGATAATTATATGGGACGAGATAAAGAGCGTTTCAAACACTTCAAAGGGGTAACTGTCAAATCGGGTGGTAGAATTGGGGTT
>CAZSVG010000015.1:0-10656 GCA_964610195.1 uncultured Candidatus Cloacimonadota bacterium
ACCTCTGACCGCCCGGTTATGAGCCGGGAGCTCTACCAACTGAGCTATAGGCCCGTAGCTGATTATCAAAGAACGAAATCGGAGATACTGCTATTTTTGTCAAGAATTAACACCATCTCATTCCTCAGGTTTTAAGATTTCAGTTCAATAATAATTCTAATCCTTTATTGCTGGCAAGATCATTTGTTAAAGTAACTAACCAGGTATGAAATCCAGCAAAATAATCATCAGATCTTGATTGATCTTTATTTTACGAAAGTGCATCTTCCTGAAGCGACAGTCTTCCCGTTGATCTGCATCTGCTATGATCATGGCAGATGCAGATTTTTAATTAGCGTCTCTCTGTAGGATAAGCAGAGAGACGAGGAGGGAATGAATTTGTTTTGGGAAGATATTGTTGTTGAGGGGATGATAAACAAGAAAGGATAATCTGAAACATGACTTATCTCATTAGATAGCTATAAGATAGAAATGGGGAGGGTAACCCTATTATTCTCTTCTCTGTTTTCATGGTCTCTCGATTATCTATTTCCCTTTTATTCCTATGAAGTTATCTTCTGCCTAAAGGTATTAACATTTCTGGATATCAATTCGAGAAAACAATATCAAGCATATCTATGTTGTTAATCTTTGAATCCCATATCAGCAGAAGAGCTGTTTTATATACTTGAGGTATAGCTATCAACTAAAAAAAAAGAGTCTGGGAAAAATTAACCAGACTCTTTGAGAAATTTGTTATTAGAATATATCTAAGCTAATTGTAAGGCTTTCTATTTGATATTATAGTTATTGATGATCTTCATAAAGCCTTCGCTGCGGGTTGGGTGTTTGAGCTTCTTGAGTGCTTTATCCTCGATCTGTCTGATCCGTTCTCTGGTAACATTGAAGATGTTACCGACCTCTTCCAGTGTTCGGTGATAACCGTCATCGATACCGAAACGGAGCCTGATCACCCGTTCCTCTCTCGGTGTGAGAGTTTTGAGAACATCATCGACAACTTTGCTCAAGATGGAACGTTCAGCCATTCTTTCGGGTGAGATAGTGCTCTTATCTTCGATGAAATCACCCAGAATACTATCTTCGCTGTCACTACCGATTGGTTTATCGAGTGAAACCGGTTCTTTGGAGATAGCCATGATACTCTTGATCTTGTCGATCGGCATATCCAGGGCTTCGGAGAGTTCTTCCGGATAAGGTTCTCTCCCCAGTTTCTGCATTAATCTTCTACTCATGCGGTTCAGTTTATTGATCGATTCAATCATATGGACAGGGATCCTGATCGTTCTGGCCTGGTCAGCGATAGCTCTGGTAATAGCCTGTCTGATCCACCATGTAGCATAAGTACTGAATTTATAACCTTTACGATAGTCGTATTTATCGACCGCTTTCATCAAACCGGTATTTCCTTCCTGAATAAGATCGAGAAAATCGAGTCCGCGATTGTTATAACGCTTGGCGATACTTACTACCAGCCGGACATTGGCTTCAATCAAGTCGTTTTGAGCTCGCTCTTTCATGCGAGAGCCCCGTTCAATCTCATCAAGGATAAAGATCATCTCATTGGCGGTGAGTCTGGTCTCCAATTCAACACGTCGGATCTTTCGTTTGGCATTTTTGATCTTGCGGAGAGTTTCGATAAACAGATTGGGATCTACCCCGGTCTCTTTTTGGACTTCTTCTAACTCTTCGTCAGATTTCTTCGCTCGGCGACCATAAGTGCAGATTTCATCAATGGAAAATTTTCTGATTCGAGAGAGGTTATTGATCGATTTTAGGCTCTCTTTGATTCTACCGACAAGACTACGCATCCGGTAAACCATACGTTTGATCAGTTTGTCATTGAAGGCCGAACTGAAGAGAATTTCTCTTATCTTTTCCCGATATTCATCCAATTGCAATTGCAGCTCGGGAGGAATCTCCAACTCGGTATCGATATTATCAATAATTTTCCCGATCTGTTCGAAGAGGTCATCAACCGCTTTGAGCATATTATCGAAATCTTCAACCAGTTTCTCTTCCTGAGCCTTCTCCAGACAGGTTCCGTATTCGATCTTAAAGATCTGATCGATCCGGACTCTTTTTTCTCTATAACGATGGTAGAAGTTGTGCAATTCCCTGAGAGTGCTGCCAGAGATAAAGATATTCTGATTGATCATCCTCTGGGCACTTTCGATTTTCTTGGCCAGTCTAATCTCCCCTTCGCGGTCTAATAGAGGGACTCTACCCATTTCCCGGAGATACATTCTGACCGGATCATCATAATATCTTTTATTTTTGAATTTTTTGACTTCTACTTCTTTCTTGGCTCCAACACCACTTCTGGCAAACCTCTTCTGTGTTTCGTCAACTATATCTATCCCTTCATTATTGATCTCGGTGATCAGATCATCTATTCTTTCCAGGAATAATGCACTAATAGGTATAACATCGTTTATCTGTTTATAGGTCAGTGTCTTACTGTCCTTACCTAAAGCTATAAGTTTTTCCAAACATTCTTTATAACTTAACATTAATGCTCCTTTTAAACTATTTATTTGTTACTTTACGTGATGAATTGCGCAGTTTTTCGACTAATACCTTTTTTTTGTCTATAGAAGAGACACTCTCTTGATCAGGAGTAAGATTATCATCAATTTTTCGTAATTCGTTCTGATATTTCCTAATTTTTAGATCATTAATTACCGACTGGAAGGGTATTGGTGGTACATCTGCCAGCGAAAGCTCACTAATAATCTTAACCTGCATAGCGTCTTTTTCCTCTAAATCTGCTAAAATGGATGCAATTCTCTCATTGTCTATAATATAATCAAATGACTGCCAGGTTTCAAAAACTTTTTTATAATTTTCATTGAAAAAAAATCCGGAGTCGATCCCCTCTATTGCTTCAATGTCCTCTATAAGGCCATTTATTAGGAAAATAAGAAAAAATTTTTCTTCCATAAACTGCCTGGATAACGACAATCTACTCCGCCCCGTTTCCTGTTGTTTCTGTCTGGAAATAGTACGTCTCTGTCTAATTCTTTGTGTTAAAGATGATTGTGAGATATTAAACACCCGGGCGATCTCTTTGATCAATAATTCCCGATTCAAGAGATCGGTGAAATGATTGGCAACCTCAATCAGTAAACCCAATTTCTCCTTAACATCCAGACCGAGGTCACTATTTCTAAAAACATATTCTACCAAGGGAGAGGCGTTGGATATCAAATATTGCAGGTCTTCCCGACTATTTTTTTTCAAGAAACTGTCGGCATCTTCTCCATCGGGAAGAGAAACAATTTTGGGATTACCTCCGGCTACCAGGATATTCTCAGCAGCTTTGATAGCAGCTCTTTTACCGGCCAGGTCTCCATCATAGAGTAAATAGATATTTTTGGAATAGCGGGATAGAGCCTTGATCTGCTCGTCAGTGAATGCCGTACCCAGGGTAGCTACGGAGTTATGAAAGCCATTCTCGTAGAGACGGAGAAAATCGGTGTATCCTTCGGTAACGAGGGCGTGATCTAGTTTGCGGATCTCGTTACGGGTAAGATGAAATCCGTATAGTTCTTTTCCTTTGGTATAGAGTTCCGTGGTCGGGGAGTTAATATACTTACCACCCTGCTGATCGGGATACACTATCCGGGCACCAAAAGCGACAATATTCCCATTGGCAGAGTGGATAGGAAAAATGATTCTCTCTCGGAAAAGATCAACAATTCCTTTCTGGGTTTTAATGAAGAGTCCGGAGTTTTCCAGAAGTTTGCTGTTTATTTCACACTTCAATAGATAATTATAGAGACCAGAACTACTATTTAGAGCGTATCCGATCTCAAATTTATCGACGGTAGCTTTAGAAATCCCTCTATCAATAAGCTGCTGAACAGCGACATCACCAAATCTCTGCAAGTTATCACAGTAATGATCTTTTGCCAACTCATATACTTTTAGCAATAGTTCCTGACGGGAACGTTGTTTTGTTAGGGATGCAGCTGGTTGTTTGAGTTTGATACCAGCCTTGGCAGCCAGTTTTTGCATTGCTTCAAAGAACGAAATATTCTCGATCTCCTTGACGAAATGGATAACATTACCACCTTTACCGCATCCAAAACATTTGAAGATCTGCTTTTTATCACTGACGACGAAGGATGGCGTCTTTTCGTCATGAAAGGGACAACAGGCCTTGAAGTTAGCTCCGGTCTTCTTGAGGGGAAGGTATTGCTCAATTACGGAAACAATATTATTTCCCTCAATGATCTGATCTATTATTCTTTGATCCAACATTTTCTTCTTTCCTGTTAATTAAAAACGACTACCGTTACTCCATCTCCACCAACTTCCGGAGCTGGAGAGTAATATTCTTTAACGCCGGCTAATCCCTTCAGATAGCTTCTAATCTTATTTCTGAGAGCACCGGTGCCCTTGCCGTGAACAATTCGCAGTTTATTTAGTCCGGTAGCATACCCCTCATCTAAGAACGCTTCAATCATCGGTAATGCTTCATCGAAAGTCATCCCCAAAACCTTCAACTCTGTCTTCACATTTCCGGCAGTGCGGATTTTCGCTCCCTTGATCGGGAGTGGATCTCTTTTAGCTTTCCCCTGATAGAATAGATTTTTAGTATCTGTTAAAAAGGAGATTCCATTAAAATCAATCTTAACCCCCTTTTTTTCGATGGCCACAATCTGGCCGGTTCCTTCCAGCTCTCTAATCCAAACAACATCTCCGATACTGGGATCTGTTACCGGGGTCAGTTCTTCGATCAGTAAATCTCGCTCTTCCTCAAGGAGTTCGGTGTTGAGTTGAGAGACCCTCTTCATGATATTATGAGCCTCTTTTTTTCTTTCCTGAAGATCTTTTTCCCGGAGTTGCTTCAATTCATCGCTCAGTTCCTTCTGTAAATTGGCGAGAAATTCTCGGGCATCTTTTACCATTTCCTGTCGGATACTCTTCTTATCAGACTCCATCTGGGACAATTTGTGATCATATTCATTGATTTTCTGATTGAGCAGATTGAGTTTAAGATCATATTGAAACTTGGTACGGGCCAACTCTTTCTTATCACTCGAAATTCTGGTCAATAGGTCGGTCAATTCGACATTTTGCTTGCCGGTAAGCTCTTTAGCCCGATCCAACACTTCAGTATCCATTCCCAACTTCTCTGCGATTTCCAGAGCAAAACTGTTTCCCGGAAGGCCAATTCTAAAACGATAAGTTGGAATATGTTTGTCAGGATCGAATTGCATGGCTGCATTTTGACAACGGGGTGAGTTGAGGGCATAAAGCTTGAGTGGGGTATAGTGAGTGGTAACAACACCGGTAACCTCTCTTTTGATCAGAGCTTCCATTATTGACTGAGCAAGGGCTGCACCCTGTTCGGGGTCGGTAGCTGCTCCAATCTCATCGATCAAAACCAGGGTTTTATTATCACCCTTCCGGAGCATCTCCTGAATATGCTGCAAATGAGCTGAAAAAGTACTCAATGAATCTTCCAGCGATTGTTGATCTCCAATATCAGCGAGGATATGATGAAACATCCCGATCTCCGATTCTCTGTTTGCAGGGATGGGTAATCCACTCAAAGCCATCAGAGTCAGCAACCCTATAGCCTTCAGAGTAACGGTTTTTCCACCTGTATTGGGACCGGAGAGGATCAGGATGTCAAAATCATCTCCCAAAACCAGATCGAAGGGAATAACCTTAGTGGGATCTTTCATTGTGTGTAACAATAATGGGTGTCGGGCTTCCCGGAGTACGATCCTGGTATTTTCACTGATCAAAGGGGCAGAACCCTGATAACTGTTACCTAACCGGGCTACTGCAAAAAAATAATCCAATTCAGTCAGTAGTTCATAATTGGATAGTATCTCGTTTCGATGATCTTGGACCATTTCAGTATATTCTTTCAGAATGCGAAAGATCTCTTCTTTCTCTTCCTGTCGGAGTTGGTGGATCTCATTGTTCATCCCGATAGCTTCATTCGGTTCAACAAATATCGTTGCCTTACTACCCGAATAACCGTGAATTATTCCTGGCATAGAACCGATGGAACCCTCTTTGAGTGGGATTACATAACGATCTTCCCGGAGGGTGATGATTTTGTCCTGAATAACATTTTCCAGCTGTTTATCCTGCATCTTCTTTTGTAACATCTGGAGGATATTCTGTCTCAAACGGGATTGCCGTCCTCTGATCTCCTTTAAAACAGGGGATGCGGAGTCAAGTACCTCACCATCATCAGCAAAGATTGACTCGTATCTTTTAACAATATCGGGTATGGGTACTAACTTTTCAACAATTTGTCCATAAGCAGCTGTGTCTGTAAAGCTTTCCCTGTGATTAATGTAATCATGATGGATTTCTATCGCTTTCCCGGCAACTTTGTAGATTGAACGAAATTCAGGAAAGGAAAAGGTTAGATGTTCATAATGGTGAAATAGTGGTTTAATATCAGAGATATCATTAAATTCATGATCATGACCCCGTTTAATTATCTCCTGGATTTCAGTGGCCAGGATCTGTCTGGTAAGGATCTGCTCTTTCTCCTTGAATGGGAAAAGAGCCATAGCATGACGTTTGGCACTCAGGGAATGACAAAATCCGGCCAGATTTCTCTTTATCTTGTCAAATTCAAGCTGTTTGTAAGAATCCATTTCTTTCCGGGATTGAATAACAATATCAAAATGATTTTCTGCTACTAATATTTATAATGGTCTGTAGTTTTGTGGTCTCGTGGGTCTTTCTCCAGCTGGTCTGCTACCCGGTATTTCAGCAATATAGCTGTTGATAATATCGTCTGCCAGGACTTTAGCTGAAGAGTAGATTACTGATCGATTTCTCGCTTCACCAAGAGTATTGGAAAAAGAAGTAACCTCAATGAGTAATACCAGAATGACTATTAAGGCAAAACCAAAGATCAGATTGAAAATTCCACCCAAAAGACTATTGAGCCAACCAAGACTGACCAGAGTCATCAGTTTTTGTAAAATCAGAGTAACTAACTTGGCTAGAATCATCACGATTATGAAAATAGCAACATAACCAAGGATTATTGCCCAAGTATCGGATATACCAAGTCTGAGATGAATACCTTCTCTAATTAAGGAGCCAAACTGCCTGATCAGAACAATTACCAAAACAATTCCCAGAAGTTGCAGAAAAGATAGAATAAACCCCCTTTTCAAACCCATGAAGAAGAAGAATAGCAGCAAAATCAGCAATATTATGTCCAGATAGTTCATATTGTCCTCCACGAACCTTACCATGACTAAATTCTGTCATAGTATATATCTAAACCTTTTTAATAAATAGAACCCCTCTGAGAGCTACATAAAATAGTTTCCAGAAGATGTCTATTGATTTTCTTCTTATGATAGAAAAAAGGGAGTTGACTCCCTTTTGACTATAATTTCTTTAAAGATTTTTGGTTTGGCTACTAATCAGTAAAATACTTGAAAGTATAAGATTTAGAGACTTATATCAGCCCTATGTTGCTGATTCAAGATTAATCAAGAATATTGCTGCATCTTACGGGCTATCTTCATTGCCTTTCTGCGGGCAACATTGCGTTTTCTCTTTCTCTCTTCACTTGGTTTCTCATAAGCTTGATGTTTCTTTATATCAGAGAGAACTGCCGCCTTTTCGCACTTCTTTTTGAAACGTTTCAACGTTATTTCAAAAGGCTCACCGTCACGACTGTAAACTATTGGCACTAATTTCACCTCCTTATTTTAGATTTTAGTGAGTCAAATTCCCTTGAGCAGGTTAGTTTGTCAAGAATAAAGGTATTTTATAGAAAATATTTCTCATCAGTTACTATCACTGAATCCTGTCAGTTGTTTGTTTATTGGCATAAAAAAAGAAGCCGTTACTTACCCTCTGGAACTGGCCAGAATCAACGATTTTTATTGACTGATATAAGAACGAGAAAATATTGGAAAGATGGTGAAGGACGAATTAATGTTTTCTAATTACCTCTGATACAGTTGGAAATATTATGCGTTCTTACAGGAAATTCGTCAAGAAATGGAGGATTTGATGAAAAGAGTCATCTTTATAACCGTCCTGAGTCTGCTTCTTTCATGCACAGCTTTATTTGCTCAGACTCTTAAAGTTGCGTATTTAGACACTGACCGGATTATGGTAGAGAGTCAGGATACACAGGAAGCACAATCAATTTTTATGGCTGAACGAGAGAGCTGGGAACGAGAATTAGAAAGAATAGAAGAAGAGATTCAGAGGTTACAATCAGAATTCGAAGCTCGTAAACTCACCTTAACCGAATCAGGAAAGGCACAGGCAGAAGAACGTATTCAGACCAAGATCAGAGAACGTCGTCAGTATATAGAGAGTATCTTTGGTGAAGGTGGTCTCGCTATGCAACGGAATGCCGAATTACTTGAGCCGATTATGGATAAACTTCGTGACTCTATCGAGAGGATAGCTATTGAGGAAAATTATTCTATCATTTTTGATGCGGTTGGAGGAGGAATTCTCTATGCAAAACCAAATCTTGATATAACCGATCTGATAATTCAAGATCTGAATAGATCAACCGGTACCGGCAACTAAAGTTACTGATGAAGTTTTTTACTCATAAATTCAAACCTGAAGATTTGATCAAGGGTTTTGAGGGGAGACTGGTAATTCAAGAGGATGTTCTTCTTGATAATGTAGCAGAATTGAAAGAATCTAACCATAGTTCGGTATGTTTTTATGAGGATGTGAAATTTTTACATGATCTGGCAAATGTAAAAGCTGGATTGATCATAGTACCTTTCGATTTTGATATCAATCTTTTACCGGAAAACAATCTTTTTTTCAGCCCCAAACCTTATCTCACCCTGAACAACATAGTTACCAAATGGCTGAATATGGATAAGGGTGATTTTGTCTCTAAGATTCATCCAACAGCTGTTATCGGAGATAATGTCAAACTTCCCTTAAAAGTCTCGATTGGTGAGCATGTAGTGATCAGAGATGCTGTCAGGATTGGTGAAGAAACAATTATAGAAGCTAATAGTGTTATTGGTAAAGATGTTCAGATCGGAAGAAGTTGCCATCTTTATCCCAATACGACTATTTATGCCAATACAGAAATCAGAGATAGGGTAATTATTCATTCCGGTTCTGTTATCGGAATGGATGGCTTTGGTTATATTTTTGCCGGCGGTAAACAGAATAAGATCAATCATATCGGGAAGGTAATAATCGAGAATGATGTTGAGATCGGTGCCAATGTATGTATTGACAGAGCGACTTATGGTAAGACCATCATTGGGGAGGGGACCAAAATAGATAATCTGGTCCAGATTGGGCATAATTGTCGTCTCGGTAAGAATGTCATTCTCTGTTCTCAGGTAGGTTTGGCTGGTAATACGGAAATAGGTGATAATGTCTATTTGGCAGGACAGGTAGGTGCTGCTGGTCATCTGAAAATAGGGGATGGTGCCATGGTTGGAGCTCAATCAGGGATCAGTAGTGATGTTCCTGCCGGCATGAAATATTTTGGTACTCCGGCAATCGATGCCTCCTTACAAAAACGTATTGTAGTCGCTATCAAAAAGTTACCGGAAATTCTTGTTTTCTTTAACAAATTGAAGAAGAAGCAGACAGAAGAAGAATAGTAACCGGCTTTTCATTTTAGTACTCCCCACATTAGCAACATAATCCCGAATATAAATATAAATTAACGATAATAAATAGGAAAGACAATGAACGGAAAAGAGATGAAAAAGACCATTAGTGGGTCTATTAGTTATACCGGAGTAGGATTACATACCGGAGAAATCTGCACTGTTGTGTTTAAGCCAGCCAAGAATGATGAAGGAATTGTTTTTGTCCGTACCGATCTACCAGAGAAACCGGAGATTCAGGCTGATATAGATCATGTTGTTGATATCTCTCGGGGAACTACTATAGGGGTTCAGGGAGCAACAGTTTCGACCATAGAACATCTGTTAGCTGCTATAAAAGGGGCTGATATTGATAATATGCGGGTAGAGATCAATGGTCCTGAAGTTCCTGTTGCCGATGGCAGTTCGCTGATCTTTTTCAATCTATTGAAGAATGTTGGGCTGGTGGAGCAGGATACTGAGCGCGAATATCTGGAGTTTGAAGACCCGATATCATTTTCGGCACCGGAAGAAAATGTTGATGTGGTAATAGTTCCCTCCAATGAATTGAAGATAACTTTTATGGTTGATTACAAACATAAGTATCTGAGTACTCAATACACCTGGTTTCCATCTATAGAGTATTTCGAGAAGGAATTCGCTCCGGCCAGAACATTCTGTTTTACCAGTGAGATCCTGGCTTTGAAAGATGCCGGTTTAATCAAGGGTGGTTCACTAGATAATGCTATAGTAATAGCTGATCCTGATATTACTGAAGAGGAAATGAATAAGCTAAAAGAGATCTTCGGCTATAAAGAATCGATTCCAATTGGTGAGAACGGGGTAGTTAACAAGACTCCCTTACGTTTTCATAATGAATTTGTCCGTCATAAAGTTGTCGACCTGCTCGGCGATATTGCTCTTCTTGGTGTTCCGATCAAGGGTCATATATTGGCTGCCCGATCGGGTCATAAAACCAATGTGGAGTTGGTGAAGAAACTTCGCCAGATATATAAGAAGCAAACATTACAGAAGATCTATCAAAAGAAATCAGTTTCCGATG
>CAZSVG010000016.1:0-10496 GCA_964610195.1 uncultured Candidatus Cloacimonadota bacterium
ATATTAATCTAATAAGGAAATATTTTCTATCATAGATCAGTTATTTTAAGAGGAGAACTTTTTCAGTCACTTTGTAGTCATCTACTGCTACTTTGATCAAATAAATCCCTGAAGATTGCTCTGCACCATTCCAGCTAAAGAGATGGAGACCCTGGTCAAGATAGCCTTTATGAAGTATAGCAACTCTTTGTCCTTTGATGTTAATGATTTCGATAATTGGATGTCCATTCTTTTTCATTTCAAGTTCTATCGTCGTCTCCGGGTTGAAGGGATTGGGATAGGATTTGAAATTTAACAAAGCTGGTTTGAGGATATTTGACTCGATACTCGTCCCGCTTATAATAATAAACTTGTAACTAGCAATTGGGGCAGTTCTCGGGAGGAAGACAACTCTTCCCGATTCGTCCGCAGCTTGTATGTAATAGCTTACCTCCGTTTCTGCCTCCTGCTTAGGAATAGTAGCGTTGTAAAAATCATCTCCCATTGGGTTCATAAGGATGCTTTGCCAATCAGAGTATTCTGTCTTCCAGAATACTCTTACTTCTTCATCAATAAGAAGTTGATTGCTATGAGCTTTGATCTCCGCATTGATGATTAAATCTTCATCATCATAGATCTCGTTATCAAACGGTTGATGAGTTATTCTCAACATATACCTGTCAAAAATACCCATCACCCTGCAATGGAGTGCATCATAGCTATACCAGCTCCCCCAGGGAAAGCCAATAACCTCATATCCGGGCATAGCCTCTTCATAGACTATCAGTGCTTCCGCATCGGTATCAATCCCAAAAAGAGGAACCAGTACCTTGTTGTTTAAAATAAACGAATTGGTATAAGCAGCTGTATTATTGCCAGAATAACTTCCGGAATCGATCCTGACTATTTTAAAAGGTCTCCCAAAGCAGTTTTCCATAGAAGAAAATTCGGATACAATTGTCTCGACCATGTTATAATCAGGATGCCCGATGGGAAGCCTTTTAATTAAGACTGTTTCCTCATCGAGTAGTTTAGCAACACAATCTATATGCTGAATCCCGTAAGATTCGAAATTGCTGATAATCTGATAATTATCAACCCCTGTATAGCTCTCCACTATAGAAAAGAACTGATCGGGAGTGGCAATTGGATAATTCTCATCTATCATCTGCCGGGTAGAGAAAGCAGAACCATAACCATCGGTCATGACATTTCCACCTGTAAAAAAAAGGGGCATTTGATATAGTGGAGTTTCAAAAAAATCAGCTAAAACTGAATTAACTGAATTATCATGCTCCCAGAACCTCTCTCTCTTAGCAGGAACCCAGGGATAACCTTCAAAGTTGAAATCAACTATTCCCCACACTCCTTCACCGTCGAAAATACTGACAGGACCCCAGTCCCTCGTCCAGTGGGAGTTGGTAGGTGCTTGAATGAAGACCACATGCTCCATGTTGATATTCCAACTGTTGAAAGTATTAGTAGCTGAATTTTGCTGGCTGATATTTGCAACCAGAACAAAGAGTGAATCATCAACAGCTAACTCATATACCAGATCCTGTGGTATCCCCAAAGGCCATCTGATCAGAGACCCTACAGCCGGTTCCCACTCAGCAACCATTCTTACCGGTTGTAATGGTTGAGAGAATATTGTTGAGATCATAAATAAAAATATGATAACTGCATAAAACTTCATTTTGACTCCGGAAGCCTTCTAATCTACTAAAGAGAATACCATAGGCTATGATATGATAATAATATCCTTCTCTGTTTGATAAAGATAAACCTCGCCATAATACCCTGTTATTGCTCAGGGTTATAGTTTATCATCCAATTAATTCCGAATTTGTCGGTAAGCATTCCGAAGTAGTCTCCCCAAAATGCATATACCAGAGGCATAACTACCTGGCCCCCTTCTAATAATGAGGAAAATAAACGGTCTGCCTCATCTTTTGTTTCTGTACAAATTTGAAGGGAAATATTATTGCCCTTAAAATATCGGGATTCCCATTCACCATCTGTAGTGTCACTCCCCATCAGAACGGTTTCTTTGCTAATCGGCAAGGAAATGTGCAATATCTTGTTTTCCATCTCTTCAGAGATTTTGGGAGTTCCATCTTGAGAAGGTATTTCCTTGAATCTTCCAAGATAGCAAAACTCTCCACCAAAGACAGATTTATAAAAATTAAAGGCCTCTTCACAGTTACCTTTGAAATGCAGATAGGCATTGATTATGGCCATTTTTTTACTCCTTAAAACTTAGATATTGATGCTATTCAATTAAAAAAATAGATTCTGTCGAGATCTTTAATGCAGAATTGATTATCAGAGAAAAATTCAAGCCAGTAAAGTAATTTTTAGCGGTTCGTTATCAAATCAACTGCTCTTAAAATATCAACACTAAAGCCAATATCTTCAGATTTATGGCTTCCTGCAATAGGGCCTCCAGGGAATTTCGCATAGTTATAGGATAGAGATATAAGTTTTTTATAGTGAAGATTAATCCCATAACCAGAAGTATCTCCCACAACTTCTCCGTCTCTGTCTTCATATCTACCCCGACGAATGAAGATTGTATCGAAAATACCAAACTCACTCCCTTTGCCATTAACATGAGAATCAAAGTCAGGAAAAGTTATTGTTGAGGATAAGAAACGATAAGATATGATATGTGAGAAATAGACTAGATACTCAAAAATACTATCATATTCGATGAGGAAGGAGGTCAGTCTATTTGAAGGAATTGAAACAGAATAGCCATACCCTTCATTAAGATGAGTATAAATCCTCTCTTTGTCTGATCTGGGATACAGGATATCTTCCTCAAACAGATTAAAGCGGGCAAAACCGACTACCCCTTCCATAGCGAGATAATCTTCCCAATTATAATTTACTCCGGCGATCATCCCGATATTATAAACGGTTGTCTTCCCTTTATTTATGGTGTTATTTGCCGCATCAATAATGTCAATATAACCGAGATCCGAAACTACCCCAAGTCTGGTTAAACCAATCGAAATATCAAAATGTTTGAGCAGACTGTTCGATTCAGGTGTTCTAAGTATTTCCAAAGGATTCATGGCAAAACCAAAAGTTGCAGCATCTTCCTGCGGTCTATATGACCCTACCATATTACCCAATTCATCGTAATAGGGGTGTCTTCCATAGTCGATATTAATCCCGAGCTTAGATCTCCTGTTTAAAGCAGGGAGAGTGAATCCTATTCCTTTATAGCCGAAACTGGCTATTGCTGCATTATAGTTGATATTATCAAAACCCTCTATATTGCCTGGATTGTGCTTATAACCATAAGCTATTCCCTCATGAAAAGAGACCAGGGCAGGATTCGCATAGAGTGTTAGAGGGTTATTATGCCAGATATTTATAACCCCGACTGTTTGACCCATAGCCTGATTTATGCTGGATGGCTCAAGAGAGAGAAAAAGACATCCATATTCGGTAAAAGCCGATATCGATACACTCATAACAATGAAAAGCAAAAAAATAATCCATCTCATGGTAAACTCCTGAAAATGAATCAAATGTGAAATTAAATATTGCTGTCAAGGTTTTTTAATCAGCTCTGCTAATAGATTAGTAATATGAGAGCAGTTTTAACTAGTTCAACTGCCCAAGTTAGAAGGTCTGTTTAGAATATAACAGATGAGCTGAAATATATATAAAGATAAGAACCTTTTACTATTGACAGGATCATTTCTATTAAGAGTTATAAAAAAAATCCTTTTTCAGGCAATTGATCGGGGGATTATGATCGAAGATTCGTTTTTACTCATCAGAAGAGGTATTATGTGGATTATTTCAAGATTCTGTCTTATCCTGGCAATATTTCTTGTTTTTCTATCATCTTTATCAGCTCAATTTGCCGGTGGTTCTGGATCGGCAACAGATCCCTGGCAAATAGAAACTATTGAGCATTTGAATAATATTCGTGTATATCTTGGAGAAGAGCATAATGATAAACACTTTGTCCAGATTGCTGACCTTGATCTGGGAATTTCACCCTGGAATGAAGGGGGTGGATGGATAGCGATTGGACACTATAATAATCCTTTTTGCGGGACAGTAAACGGTAATGGCAAAATTATTCAGGGAATATTCATCAATAGACCGAGCGATGATTATCAGGGTCTATTCGGCCTTACTAACGGAGCTATGTTGATCAATATTGGGCTGACTAACGTTGATATCTATGGTGATCTGTATGTAGGAGGATTGGTTGGTTATAATTTTGATAATACTCTGATCGAAAACTGTTTCAGTTTTGGGATAGTACGTGGCAATTCTGATGTGGGTGGTCTGGTAGGACATAATTCCTATTCGATAGTCAGTAATAGCTATAGTTCTGGCAATGTCCTGGGGAATAACTCTAATATTGGAGGACTGATCGGTTTGAATTCTTATTCTACGCTCATTAACTCTTACAGTAAAGCAAATGTACAAGGTGACTTTCAGGTCGGCGGACTGGTAGGGTATCATTTCCGGGCAGGGATCATCCATTGCTATTCAACCGGTGTAGTATCAGGAAGCTCGGGAGTGGGGGGGTTGGTCGGTAGAAGAGTTACTGGTGGTGGTTTTCTGGATACCAATAATTACTGGAATATCGAAACTTCCGGACAAACATCTTCTAGCATGGGTTGGGGCAGAACTATAGAAGAAATGACCTACCCCTATGCAGTTAATACTTTCGAAGAGTGGGATTTTGAACATACCTGGCAGCTAGATGAAAACCATGAAACGAACCAGGGCTATCCATACTTAAGAAATCTGACATATTCATTAATAGAAGGCGAGCTTATAACTCAACCTGACAGATTAGCTATTTCCAATTACCCTAATCCCTTCAATGCAAAAACGACTTTTCGATTTTACTTACCACAGAAAAGCTTGGTGAACATTACCATTTTCAATATTAAAGGGGAAAAAGTCAGAAGTCTATTAAATGAAGTACAAGAAAATGGAGAATTTGAGAATTATTGGAACGGTCTTGATGATAGAGGCCGAATTTTACCTTCAGGAGTTTATTTTTATCAGCTAAGCACGATAAAAGGAACTTTGAGCAAAAAGATGATCATGATTAAATAGCATACTCTCCTGACTCTCTAATTAACCGATAACTGATTGGGATGGCCGATTTCAACCGGCATTTAATGTTTATATTTTGATCTGAAATTTGATGAAGACGATAACAAATTTTAACTAAGAATCTTCAATAGTTAAACAGATCAGATAAAAGAACCGAAATGTGGGGCATATTTCCCCAGTGGGTTATAAATTCCCCAATAATTAGACTGCGGCAGAACATTTTTTGAAATTATCATGCTGCTTATCATTATTCATATATCCTTATTTATCAGCTAGATAGAAGTTCTTGTCATCCCAATAAAACAGTTATTTTTCTTTTGGCATAGAACGTGCAATATATATGGGGTGAGAACATTAAAAAATCATGGAGGTTAACATGTCACTCAAACATCAATATAAAGAAGAATTAAAGAAGAGCATTCAGGAAGAATTAAAGGTCGAACTTCGATCAAAGGTCAATCAGAGAACCGGCTTATGTGCCGATTGCGTAAGAGCAGAATCCTGCACATTGAGCCATAATGATGATGCATCTATCTGGAACTGTGAAGATTACGAAAACGAAGAGATCACACCAATCGCAGCCGATAATACCCCCGAAAGAGCTATCAACATGGAAGCTAATGCTGCAGTTGAAGTCAACCCTGGTTTATGTCCCTTTTGCGTTCACAATGAGAATTGCAGTCTGAAAAAAGTTGAAGGCGGCATCTGGCATTGTGAAGAATATGCATGATATAAGTTAGAACAAATTTTGCTTACGATACCTCTAACGAGAAAAGGAACCGGATTTTCCGGTTCCTTTTCATTTTCCAAAGAATGCAGAGGTGTATCGTTTTCTAATTAGTCTGTAATGAGGATTATATGCCTGCCGATAGATCTCACTATGACGGGGCGAATAATCTCCTTCTCTCTGCAACCAAAGATTTAAATCATCATATTGCTTAGAAAATTCCACGCCTAATATCGACATCTCTCTTATTATTCCAGCAATAACTGCCCAAAGAGAGAAAAAATCTTCTTTGTGGCTCTCATTAGTAACTGAGCGGAGAAAACTCTGAAAATACTCCTCAAAAGTGATCATCTTTAACCTGATCACCTGAAGATTTACCCGGCAATAGTCGTTGTCTATATAAGAAATATCCTGGATTAATGGTTCCTCATTACCTGTGAATAAGCGTAGTTCTTCATCCAAATAACATCGGGCTGATCTTTCATCCGAAATAATGTGCCCCGGACCGTAGAGAGCCTGATAAAAGATTTTATAGTAATCAATGAGTTGAGCAACCGGATGTATTCGCCGTTCTGACAAAATGAGATCAGAAATTGCTTGATAATCCATTGTGAAATTGCAGGTTAGTTTTTAGAGGATTATCCGGCCTCTTTTAACTACCCTATTTACCTTTATTGAGAGGATATCTTCATCATGTAACAGATCTCGATCCAAACAGACAAAATCTGCTTCCATAGGGGATATTAACTTACCTACCCGATCTTCGGCTTTAATTAACTGGGCAGCATTGGTTGTATATAGTGATAATGCCTCAAATGTTGTTAATCTCTCGGCAGTATTATGATGATTTACTGCGGCGTAAATACCTTTTAGGGCATTCATCTCCGTTACATACCAATCAGAACCTCCAGTTACCAGAACTCCGGCTGAGACAAGAGAATGGAACCTGTTACAACTCAAAGCTCTATCCTTACCGATAACTTTGGCATAAAACTTATCTTCACCACCCCAGAGAAGGTCAAAAACAGGCTGCATTACAGCAGCTATACGATGCTCACTCATCAGATCTATGACCTCCTGATCAGTAATCAATTCTGCATGAATGATCTGATGAAAAACATCTCGTCTGTTTTGTCGCTGGGCTTTAACATATGCTCTCAAGATCTGCTTGATCGATGCATCACCAATACAGTGTACTGCTACTTGGAGACCGTTGTTATGAGCTTCCAGAATGAACTCTTCCCAGGCATGATCTGTTTTATAAAGGATCCCGTAATTATCGGGATTATTAACATAGGGTCTGGTCAATGCTGCAGTTCCTGAACCAAAAGAACCGTCTGCCAGAATGCAACCACCAATCCTCTCAGCTCCAAGGTCAAGTGCTGACCTGACATTAAAAATTTGCGGATAGAGGATGTAATCGATCGGGAGCTCTTTTTTATTTTCATGTAAAAACTGATAATGAAGTGGATCGTTCTTGGCATCACCAATCATAGTATGAATAGTTGTATGTCCAGCTCTGATAGCCAATTCAGCAGCCCGCTGATATGCCTCTAATACGCGTTCTTCTGATAAACTCTTATGAAACCAATGACAGACATAATCATTCCAGTTTCCTCTGAATATTGATTCTTCCGGTAGGGAAATTTTACCCCATTGTTCGATTAATTTCTTGGTTTTGCTATTAACCTGTACTGAATGTCCATCAATCCGACGTATCAGACAGGGAGTATGAGGGAATAGTTTATCTAGTTCTTCTTTCGTTGGAAACCTTTTTTCAGCAAGCAGATTTTCATCTAAATTATAACCGATGATCATCTCGTCTATTGGTTGGGTATCTTTGAGCTTCTGGAAGATCTCCGGAAGATCAGAGCTATTTCCCAGATCAGCAGTTAGCGAATATAATCCCCCTTCATAAGAATGGGAATGAGTATCCACAAAACCAGGAAACACAAAAGTTCCCTGTAAATCGATCTTCTTGCCCTGAAAATCTGCAGGTGCTACTTGATAAGTTTCTCTGATTATCCCTTCTTCATCGACTAAAATTGCAGCAAAAGTCTCTTCATTATCTCTAAGGGAATAGAATAGTGCATTATAGTAGAGAGTCATCTTATTTACCTCTATGAAAAACCTGGTTATTTAAAAGATTATAGAAGTTTGCTACCGGAAAACCCATTACGTTAAAATAGCATCCAACCACCCGGGTTATGAACTGGCTGCCATAGCCCTGAATACCGTAAGCACCTGCTTTATCAACAGGCTCCCCTGTTTCTATATAATCGCTGATTTCCCGGGCAGTCAACTCTTTGAAGGTAACAGCTGTTCGGGCATAGTCGGTATAGTTCCTGTTTTTATAACAAATACATAAACCGGTATAGACATAATGAGTCTGTCCGGAGAGAAGAGACAGAAAATGAGCTGCCTGATAATCATCTCTTGGTTTATTCAGGATCTGACCATTTAGATAGACAATAGTATCAGCAGCAACTATGATTGAGTCTGGATCCATAGATTTTGCTACCTGGGTAGCTTTCTCTTTGGCCAACTTGATAACATAGGCCCGAGGATGACTTAAATCAATATTTTCATCTATTTTGGCAGGCATGTATAGTACTTTCAGCCCCAATTGCCCGAAAATCTGCTGCCGGCGTGGTGATTTGGATGCCAGAACTACCTGTTTATCTTTTAAAATCTTATGGATCATTAAAACTCCTAGCTTCACAACAATTATTTCGGTGATTAACTTACGAAAAGCTGTCCTCAAGTCAATAAAAGATTAAGTGTTTCATTGATTTTATCAAATAGTTTGACATCGGTATAATCCTGTCATTAATAGGATTAATCGATAGTAGATAGAAGGAGAAGATAATGAAAATTTACATATCCATCGACATGGAGGGAATCCCTGGGACATGGAACTGGGAGCAGGAAAAGAAAGACCGGAACTCTGTTAAAAAGGCCATCTATGAACATACCAGAGATGTTTTAGAAGCTATCCTGACAAGCGAAGAAAATTCCAAAATCAGGGAGATTATCATCGCTGACAGTCATGGGATGGGAGACAATCTTGATTATGAGATTACCGTTCTAGATAAAAGAATCAGTCTGGTTTCCGGCTCTCCTCGCCCCTGTTACATGATGCCTGCCTTTGATCAAGATATATCGGCAGTTCTTTTCCTTGGTTATCATGCCGGCTCAGGTGCCAATCATGGTAACATGGATCATACCTATTCCAACAGCAGGGTCCATAAGCTCTGGATCAATGATCAACCTATGAATGAAACTCTGATCAACGCTGCTTACGCCGGTTTTTACAATGTCCCGGTAATACTTATTACAGGTGATCAGACATTACTCAAAGAGCTACAGGATACCCCCCTCGCTGAAGCAGAATATGTGGTAACCAAAGAGGCCATTGCCAAATTCGCTGCTAAAAGTTATTCTAAGTTAAAGATCCGAGAAGAGGTTAAAGATAAAGTCAAGACTGCCCTCAAGAAGTTGGGTCAACCACTTAATATTTACCGTTTCTCCTCTCCGGTTACCCTGAAGATCCTTTTCAACAGCTCTTCTATGGCAGATATGGCAGCATTGATCCCATTTACAACAAGACTGGATGGCCGAACTATCACTTACACTCATAAAGATTATGCGGTGATTTTCGAAGCTATTATGGCTTTAACTTCTATTGCCTATACTGTTAGCCCTTAATTATAAAAAATAGATTATGAAAGTATTTCTTCTATTACGTGTTATATTACTGACAATAATGGTTGCTGTCCTGATAGTAGGATGTACCGATAATCCCCTGGCTACTTATCCAGATGTGGACAGACACGATAAATTACCATCTGATATTATCAAACGTACCCCTGAAACCGATCATTACCCCCCCATTCTTCACTCCGATGAGTTTGAAGAACCGATCCCTTTGGGTTCAGGGATCAACACCTCCGGAGCTGAGGATTCCCCTTTTATTTTGCCCGATGGTAATACTCTCTATTTCTTCTTCACACCGGACGTTAGAGTATTACCAGAGCAACAGATATTAGATCAGGTCTCAGGAGTATGGGTATCTCATAAGGTTGATGAAGAATGGCAGCCGGCAGAAAGAGTCTGGTTACAAAAGCCAGGTAAACTTGCTCTTGATGGCGCTGTGGCAATTCAAGATAATGAGATGTGGTTCGCTTCAGCCCGAGAGGGATATACCGGGGTTAACATGTTTACTGCCGAATTTATTGGAGATAGGTGGATAGATTGGACTTATTCCGGTGACAGGCTAATGAAAGAGATCAAGATCGGGGAAGTTCATATCCATGGTGATGATCTCTTTTTTCACTCAGATAGACCAGGAGGTTTCGGTTTATACGATATCTGGGTTACTACCAAAAGTAGTGGAGAATGGTCAGATCCGATTAACATCGAAGCTGTAAATACCCAGGTAAATGATTCTCTTCCCTTTGTTACAAAAGATGGGAACGAACTCTGGTTCACCAGAACTTATCTTGGTACCCCCGGCATCTTTCGTTCTATCAGACAGGGTAATGATTGGTCAGAACCTGAATTGATGGTCTCCCAATTTGCCGGGGAACCGACACTGGATGATGCCGGTAATCTCTTTTTTGTCCATCATTTTTATGAACAGAACGTAATGATCGAAGCCGATATTTATGTGGCTTATAAAAAATAG
>CAZSVG010000017.1:0-2457 GCA_964610195.1 uncultured Candidatus Cloacimonadota bacterium
AAATTTCATATAACCTCCACGTTAGAAATTGTTTTAAAAACTTAAGGTCATAATAATTAGCTGGTTAAGCTTGTAAAGTGATTTTATTCGATAACATTACGAATGAAGAAATAGGTCTCCGGGACATTACGGAACAGATAACGGTAGTTGGTCTCAGGATTGATCATAACCCCTTCTTCACGGATCTTGCGATCTACATTGGCTTCCCCCCAATTATAAGCAGCCAGGGCAAGAGAGATATTACCCCGGTATTTTTTGAGCAGATACTTGAAATAAATAGCTGAAATATGAAGATTAGTAGGTGGAAACCAGAGCATTCCGGATACATAGTGAGGATATATATATTGAGCAGTCTTATCCTGTACCTGTCCAAGTCCGATAGCTTTGTTACGGGAGTAAGCCAGTGATCGGAAGGAACTTTCAGCATCGATGAGACGATAGAATAGTTCACCATCAAGGTCGTGCGCGGCAGCAACAGCTAAAGTCATCAATCGGGCTGACAAAGGATTATAGATTATTATTATGAAGACCAAAAACCAGAAAATCCAGACCAGAAACTTTTTTTTCTTCATTGTCTGATCTGTTTCCTTACCTGAAATAGATTTTGGCGGAATTTGGCATTTCCCGGCTCCAGTTGATAAGCCTTTTGAAAATAGGTTAAGGCCTTTTTGGGATTCTTTTCCAACAACAGATAGAAGGAACCGAGATTATTCTGGATGTAAGGGTTCTCCGGATCGTATTGTTCTGCCTCCAAAAGGGTCTGTAAGGCTTTGTTAATCTCTTTCTTCTCCAATAAAGTCTGGGATTCACTGAGCAGTTCTTTGGCTTTTATATACCTTTCTCTTGCTTGAGGATCTGTTATCCGCTGCAGGTATTTGTGGTAGTTCTTATTAGATGGATGCAGTTCTACCAGTTTGTTGAGTAATGCTTGAGCTTTATCCCACTCTCTTTGCCAGGTATAAATCTCGGAAAGGGTCAGAGTACCCAATTCATTTCCCGGCTGAAGATCAAGCAATTTTTGAAGATACTTCTCTGCTTCATCAAATCTCTTCATTGCTAATAGTGCTAAAGCTAGATTATAAATATTGGCCGGGTTGTCATCCAGCATCAATGCTTTCTCAAAATAGGGGTATGCCTTTTCCGGTTTCCCATTAACAAGTAATTTCTGCCCTTTTCGTTGGTAATAGTTAGCTCTATAAAATTCGATCACATGCCACATAGTTACTTCTTGAACCAGATTTCCAGATTATCTATTCTCGTTCTTTAGGATTGTCTGACGGATTAAATTTAAAAGAAACATCGCCGAATTATTTCTGATAGCCTGTCGATTACCCGGAAAAATACTCTTCCAGGTCTCTGTTCCGACTTGGGTGGATATTGCAAAACAGACAGTTCCAACAGGTTTATCTTCTGTTCCACCCTCCGGTCCGGTAATCCCTGTTATGGATGCAGCTACATCGCTCCCGAACTTACTACGTAATCCTTCAGCCATCATTTTAGCTATTTCAAGACTAACAGCCCCATATTTTTTCAATTGCTCTTCACTGATCCCCAGATGATCTATCTTGGCTTGATTGCTGTAAGCAACAACTCCTCCCAGTAAGAACTCCGATGCTCCAGGAACATCAGTTAATAATGCCTGAACAAGTCCACCAGTACAAGACTCAGCCAGGGAGAGAGTCAGTTTTTGTTCTTTAAATAAACGATGAATCAAACCGGGTAGTGATTCTTCGTCATATCCCCAGATATAAGGTTTTGATCTACTCTCGATTTGGTCGAAAATCTTGTTGATAATAACTGAATTGGTACCACTGATCCGTAAATCTACCCGACCGGGTTGCGGTAAATAGGCTAATTCACACCCATTCGGGATATCTATATCATTGATTAGTTCTGCCAATTTAGATTCGGGGATATCAATTGTATGAATGGTTCTTACGATTATTGGTGAGCAGGAGAAGCGGTTTTTTAATATGGGTTTGACCTGCTCAATAAAAAGTGATTTCATTTCCAGAGGGACTCCGGGAAGGAGAAAAAGCAGCAACCCTCTATCTTCATAGAATAGACCGGGAGCAGTACCTAAATGGTTCTCCAAAGGGGTAAAATCTTCCGGGATCTCCGCCTGACCCTGATTGATCTCCGGAACCTTGATTCCCCTTCTGGTAAATCTCTCAACTATTGCCTGCCAGATATGCTCATCAAATTGTAACTTCTTGCTTAAGCAAGAGGCAATACACCTTTTTGTAATATCATCTGATGTGGGTCCCAGCCCTCCAGTAGTAATAATAATCTCAAAATTGTTCAAGCAATAAGCGATTGCCGTTCTAATTGACTCCTCATCGTCCCGGGTAGTTATAGAATATTCTAAAGGTAAACCCATTTTTGCCAGTTCATTACCGAGAAATGACATATTGGTATTGAGGGTTCTCCCGGAGAGGAGTTCATTGCCAATGCTAA
>CAZSVG010000017.1:2467-10448 GCA_964610195.1 uncultured Candidatus Cloacimonadota bacterium
TTCGTCATTTTTCTTTCGAATCCCCTTGGTGACACTCTTTTTTTTTCTGACAATATTCTTTTCTGTCCAATTCATCGGTATTTTATGATGATGGATTTTTTCTGCTCTAACGGGATTGTCCTGAAAATCTTTTTCTGGTCGCTCGTCCCTCTTCCTGTCAGTTCTGACATTTTCATCGCGATGGGGATATATTAAAAAGTATTTGTCTTCAAAGGCCACATTATCACCAGGTTTGAGCATTCTACGTCTGGCGTATTCCTTCTCTCCATTAACCCAAACCTTACCATCTTTGATCATAAACCGGATCTGTTGGTAATCTTCATTGGCTTTTACTGCCTTGAGAAAAGCCTCTACTGTTATCTCATCGTCATGTTTATTCAATCTGAATTTCATAATATTACCCAGTAATACTCAAAAGTATTTTGTTAATAGTTCTTGGCAAAATATACTCGCTGTTTACTTTTTTTACCACATAAGAAACAGATCCCTTCTTCTTTTTCCCCCTCCAGAGGTATACAGCGGATGGTTACTTTAAGATCTTCCTTGATTTTCTCTTCACATGCCATCTCTCCACACCAATGAGAAAAGGCAAATCCTCCATGAATTTCGGGTTTTTCCTCGTTCTTGGGGGTAAAGTAGCGGTAAAATTCATCTTGATTATCTATCTTATTGGTATGTTTCTCTCTCAATTCCCGGGCTTTTTTATAGATATCCCGTTGAATTTCATCGAGATAACTGATAATATTATTAATGAAATCCTGTCTGGTAACCGATATCTTCTCTTTAGGTGCTTTGTTGCGTTGACCCATAAATACCGAATTATTCTGGACATCTCGTGGTCCAATTTCCAGTCTTATAGGGATACCCTTTTTGATCCACTGCCAATTCTTTTCTCCTCCATTAATCTCTCTGTTATCATACTCCACTAATAATTTGCGTTCATGATAAGGAATGCCTTTTAAATCTGCCAATAACTTCTTAATGTATTCATCTACGATTAATCTGTCTTGATCGTTTCTATAAATGGGAATAATAGCTATATGGGCAGGTGCAATCCTGGGAGGTAAGATCAAACCATCGTCATCACTGTGCGCCATGATCAGAGCCCCGATCAATCTTGTCGACACACCCCAGGAGGTTGTCCAGGCATATTCTTCCCTTCCTTCCCTACTTTGAAACTTTATATCTGAAGACCTGGCAAAATTCTGACCCAGAAAATGGGAAGTACCTGACTGTAAAGCTTTCCTGTCCTGCATCATGGCTTCAATACAGAAGGTCTGGACTGCACCGGGAAATCGCTCCCCGGCAGTCTTTTCACCCTTGATTACCGGAATGGCTAAATACTTTTCGGCAAACTCAGCATAGACATCCAGCATTTTATAGGTCTCCTCGATTGCCTCTTCTTTCGTTGCATGAACAGTGTGTCCTTCCTGCCATAAAAACTCTGTAGTGCGGAGAAATAGACGAGTTCTTAATTCCCATCGAACTATGTTTGCCCATTGATTGATCAATAGCGGCATATCACGATAAGAATTGATCCACCGACTGAAAGAAGCTCCTATAATAGTCTCACTGGTTGGTCTGACAATTAAAGGCTCTGTTAATTCACCGCCTGCTTTCAGTCCACCCTCACCATCATCCTCTAATCGGCTATGAGTCACAACTGCACACTCTTTTGCAAAACCCTCTACATGTTCAGCTTCCTTTTCAAAAAAACTTTTGGGTATAAAGAGGGGAAAATAGGCATTTCGGTGTCCGGTCTCTTTAAACATGGCATCCAGACTGCTTTGAATGTTTTCCCAAATTGCATAACCCCATGGCTTGATGACCATGCAACCACGCACATCACTTGTCTCTGCTAAATCTGCTGCCTTGATTACCTGTTGATACCATTGAGGATAATCCTCTTCTCTGGTCGGTGTTATCGCTGTCTTTAATTTGTCTGACATCTTATTATTTCTCCTCTGGCTATTAAAAATCCCTGAAATTTTAGAGATTGTAATAAAATCTGGAGAGGGCTTAATTGTCAATATTTTTGGAGTTCAAAGACCAGTTAGTTATTTTAAACATTAGAGCGAGATTACAAAAAAATAGAGCCATAGTTATCAAATTTGATCATTCAGTTTTTGATTAGAGCTGACCTTGTCTTTTTTCACTTCTAATGGAATGAACTCGTTGATTCATCTTTAATAGAAATCTCTAGTGGGGTTGCAAATGAGAATTATTCTCAATTAATCCTTGACATAAAAAGAGAGGGAAAAATATACATATCGTTACATTAGTTCATTAAGGAGTATATTAATAATGGATTACAAGGAAGCCTTTCTCGATTATTTAAAATCGGAAGGTTTAAAACTGACCCGTTCCCGGGCAGCAATTATTGAAGCTGTTTTTGCAATTCATTCTCATTTTGATGTGGAAGAATTATATCAACTCCTGAAAGAAGATAAAAAAAATGTATCTCTGGCAACGGTATATCGGACCATCCCCTTTCTTTTACAGTCAGGATTGATAAGAAAATCGATGTGTGATGAAGACAAAGAACATTATGAACATATCTTTGGTCATCCCAATCATCTTCATCTGCTTTGTTTTTCTTGCGGAAGAATCGTTGAGCAGACTGATGAAGAATTAGAACAGGTTTTAGAAAGAATAGCCAAACATAATGGTTTTGAAATGCAAGATAACACTGTCAGTATTAAAGGACTCTGTTCCCTCTGTCGGGGGAAAAAGGATAGAACCGGAAAATAATGAAGACATTTAAAATCGCTTTAGCAGGGAATCCCAACTGTGGCAAAACGACACTTTTTAATGCTCTGACCGGTTTCAAGCAACGGGTAGGTAATTGGCCCGGAGTAACAGTGGAAAGGAAAGAGGGTCAATATATCCATCTTAATCATAAGATTGAAGTTGTCGATTTACCCGGTATTTATTCATTTTCAGCTTATTCTCTCGATGAAAAGATTTCTCGAGAATATATCCTTTATAATGAACCTGACCTGGTGATCAATATAATAGACGCCTCCAATCTGGAACGGAGCCTTTATCTGACTACCCAGATCATAGAGATGAAAAGGCCGCTTATAGTTGCCCTGAACATGATCGATGTTGCCCGTCAGAGAAGGATTAAGATCGAAATAGATCATCTGGCTCAACACTTAGGGTGCCCGGTTTTACCCATTATAGCAAGTAAAAAAGTCGGGATAGAAGAGTTAAAGGATGCCATAAATCAAGCAATACAGGGCTTTGCAGCTTCTCCTACAAAGGTTTTTTATGATTCTGTAGTGGAAGAGGTCATTAGTAAACTGGAAAGGGATGTTACCAAACATGCTGAAGATAGAGGTGTAAACAGCCGTTGGTTGGCCATAAAACTATTAGAGAATGATCCGTTAGCTGCAGAAATTACCAATAATGATCTGATCGATAGAGTGCAGGAAGATTCTCAGAAGATCCGCAAGCATACCGGACATGAAGCTGATATTGTTGTTCTTGATGGTCGTTATGGCTTTATTAACGGCCTGACCAGAGATGTTATCCATAAAGAGAGCCATTTCCAGAGAGGTTTTACCGATTTCCTCGATCAGATAATCCTCAATCGTATTTTTGGTGTCCCGATCTTTCTGGGGATCATGTATCTGGTCTTCATTCTTACAGTTGGGGTTGGAGAGCCTTTTATCGAGTTTTTTGATCATCTTTTCGGCACTATCTTTGTTGATGGATTTGCTCATCTTTTACAATCCATAAGTGCTCCAGACTGGCTAACAGCCTTCCTGGCGCACGGGTTAGGTGGTGGGATTCGTACTGTCTCCACCTTCATCCCCCCGATTTTCTTCATCTTCTTTGCTCTCTCTATTCTGGAAGATTCTGGTTATATGTCGAGGGCTGCCTTTGTTATGGACCGTTTTATGCGTTATATCGGGCTACCAGGAAAAGCGTTCATTCCAATGCTGGTCGGCTTTGGCTGTAATGTTCCGGCTATAATGGCCACCAGAACCCTCGAAAACGAAAAAGATCGTATTCTGACTATTCTGATCAATCCTTTTATGTCTTGTGGAGCAAAACTACCGGTCTATGCCCTATTTGCTGCACTATTCTTTCCGGCAACGGGGGGAAGGATCATCTTTCTTCTCTATATTATTGGTATTTTTCTGGCTATTATTACCGGTTTCATTTTTAAAAACACTCTGTTTAAGGGCGAAACTTCGACCTTCGTCATGGAATTGCCACTATACCATATTCCGACATTTAACGGGATCATGATGCATACCTGGAGGAGATTGAAAAGTTTTCTTTTCAGGGCAGGAAAGGTGATCATCCTGGCTGTTATTATCCTATCCTTTCTTAACTCCCTGGGCACTGATGGTAGATTTCGTTATGCCGAATCAGAAAAATCTGTCTTGAGTGCAGCTGGAAGAGTCATGACCCCTATCTTCTCTCCCATGGGAATCAGTGAAGATAACTGGCCTGCGACGGTGGGATTGTTTACCGGTGTTTTTGCCAAAGAGGTCATAATTGGTACTCTCGGGACTTTGTATGATACCCTGGGTGGAGTTGAGGCCGAAGAGGCCGATGAATTTTATTTCTGGGACGGTATAAAGAGTTCTTTCACCGCTCTGGTAAGCGGGTTTTCGAGAGAAGAGGAAGAACAAGCAGTTTTTACCGAAAGCGAAATGGTCGATAGGTTCGGAGGTAGGAATAATGCCTTTGCCTATCTGCTATTCGTTTTGATATATATGCCCTGCGTGGCTACAATTGGGGCTATCTATCGGGAAACCAACCTGAAATGGACTCTATTTTCCATCGGGTATCTGACCATTCTTGCCTGGATCATTGCCACAATGTTCTATCAATTCAGTATGTTTTTCAATAACCCACCGGTTGCAATTCAATGGATCTCCATAAGTATCGGATTATATGTTATAATCTATTTTGGACTCCGTTTTATAGGTTCAATGAGAATAAAATAAGAGGATAAAAATGAATTTTTTCCGCAAAAAGAGGAATGATGATCATAATTCAGTTCAAAAGATAGCAGATAGCTGTGAATATAAAGATAACTGCCCGAGGAAACACCGTCATCGTTACGGCAGATCATTGGCCGGATGGGAGGCTACCAGCAAGAGAGAAGTTACTCTGAGTGAGTGTCCGTCTGGTTCTTTATGTATCGTCTCCAATAATCCTAATAAGATGACCAAAGAGATCGGTCTCAATCCAGGTAAAACAATCGCCATATTCAAAAACGAACCGGCAGATTCCAATATGATCATCTGTCTCGACACCACCCGCTTCATAGTAGCCAAATCAATAACCAGGAAGATCACTGTCAAAATCGTTACTCCAGAAAATAATAGTGAATAATCCAAACGGGTTGTCTTTCTATGATCCTTGAGTTACTGGATATAATAGAGAAACGAGATCGAATTTCTCTCAGCGAGCTAAGTGCCTTGAGCAGGCTAAGAGAGGAAGTTGTGGAACACATAATGGAACAACTTATTCGCAAAAACAAAGCAAAGAAATTCATCATTGAATGTCACACCTGTATGAAAGATTGCTCTTCCTGTATCAAAAGAGGTAATCTGATCATCTATGATTCTGTTTGATCAAAAAAAGCTTAACCCTTACCGGGAATTTCATCCCTATCCACCATTTATTCCACCTGATGCCGAAAAACTAATCATCGGGAGCTTTCCTCCGATAAAACTGACCAGAATAATCGATCCAGATGCCGATGATCCGGTAATAAAAATCTATAATCACTATCTGGCCAGGAACCCATTCAAATTGGGTGATTTTCAGTTTTATTATGGTAGTGTAGAAAATCTCTTTTGGAAATTGATGGGAGACATCTATCAAACTCAACTCAACAGTCTAAAAGAAGTAAAAGAGCTCCTCATCGAGAAAAGAATCGGGGTAACCGATGTTATTGAGTTATGTGTCAGGAAGCTTCAAGACAAAAAGGAGAACAAACTGGTCTTCCCCACCGATCTAACTATGCTTTTATCAATAACTGATGTTTTCATCAAACCTGATAATGTCTCTGTGGATAAGAGAGAACTGATGAGATTTGGTGTAAGTTCCGGTGATAATTATCTCTCCCCTATTCTCTTCAGAGATATCCCTGCTATATTGCGAGATAATAGAAGAATTGAACATCTGATCTTCTCCAGTATTAATGCCTTTAAATTATGGAAAAAGGCCTTCCCGGAAATGGAGCTTAAGAGTGATGGGAATGAGAGTTACATAAAGCTTAACAAAAGCTCTTATCGAATCAGCATCTTACCATCTCCTTCCAGGGCAGCTAACAAGAGCATTGGCAGTATAAAAGTCTATCAACAAAAAAACGATAAAGATCCCAGCTTCAATACTTACAAATACAGGTTGGAAGCTTATAAGAAAGTATTAGTGCAAAAATGTAATACTAAAAACTCCATTGACGTTTAGAAAGTGTCAGACACAAAATGTCTTTTTGCATTGACATATTTGAGATAAATTGGCTAATCGTTCTTTGAAGGATCAGAACCTGAATTTGTCCTTCATTATCGAGGGAAAAAGTTACTTCATCATCGAGAGAATAATTTTAAAAAAGGGGAGGATATCATGAAGAGAATGGGTCTGTTATTAGGATTGGTTTTATTATTACTATTAGCCGGGCAAACATCTATTATTTTTTCCGAAAGCAAAGATAACCAGTTAGGGATTCTTGAGGTCACTGTCCAGGATAAGGCAGGTAATCTCTTAGAAGGAGTTGAAATTCTTTGTTTACAAAATTCTATCTTTATCCGGGGTGGACTGACCAACGATAAGGGGTTTGTCAGGATAACGTCCTTGCCTGCCGGAAAGTATGACATCACATGCCGGAAAATAGGGATTCCCCCTCATACAGAAAGAGATGTTCAGATAGAAGCTGGAAAAACTATAGAATTAAAAATCACGATGAATACAAGCCAAGCTAGTGATCATGATATTAGAACTGCTTCCCCAAGATTTATTTCAGAATATTCAGCAATGAGAGAAGGGATTAGTTTTAGCAGCAGGGCAAATTATATTGGATCTGCCTCTCAAGATTATTTTATTCAACATGATACCGATGAATTCGCCCCTATTCAGCCCAATGTATTCTTAAGGACTGATATCAATCCTCTCTCAACTTTCTCAATCGATGTTGACACGGGTTCTTACAGCACACTTCGTGCCTGGCTGCAAAGCAATCGCCTACCACCCTTGAATGCCATTCGGACAGAAGAGCTGCTCAACTACTTCAGCTATGATTACCCCCTTCCTGATGACGAGCATCCTTTCTCAATATACACTGAAGTGGGGATTTGTCCCTGGAATGCCAAGAGGCAACTGGTCCATATCGGATTACAGGGGATGAAGATGAATCTGGAAGAAGCACCACCAAGCAATCTGGTCTTTTTGGTCGATATTTCCGGCTCTATGAATGCGGCAAATCGTCTCCCTCTGGTAGTAAGGTCTTTGAATATGCTGGTTGATGAATTGAGGGAACAGGACCGGATTGCGATCGTCGTCTATGCTTCCGGGACAGGCGTTGCCCTGGAGTCAACTCCCGGTAATGAAAAAGAGAAGATCAAGGAGGTTCTCAATTCATTGCGGGCCGGTGGCTCTACTGCCGGATCAGCAGCTATTCAACTGGCATATCAAACAGCTGAAGAAAACTATATCACAGGTGGTAATAACCGCATTATTCTCTGTACTGATGGAGATTTCAATGTCGGGGTATCTTCTACTGCCCACTTAGTGGAAATGATCGAGGGAAAGAGTGAGAAAGGGATCTATCTTACTGCTCTCGGTTTCGGGATGGGCAATTATAAAGACAACCGATTGGAACAGATTGCATCTGCTGGAAATGGTTCTTATGGGTATATAGACAATATAGTAGAAGCAAGAAAAATCTTCGTTCACGACTTGATCTCCACCCTTTTTACTATTGCTCATGACGTCAAGATTCAGGTTGAGTTCA
>CAZSVG010000018.1:0-1408 GCA_964610195.1 uncultured Candidatus Cloacimonadota bacterium
ATACATCTTCCAGCCTCATACTTCAGCAGGAAGGATACCGACATTAGCAGGTTATCGCTATTATATTAATACACTTGATAGGGAGATGGAGCAGATTCCATATCATAAGGAGGATCTTCTGAGGAAGGTTCTGATCTCTAATTATCGTGATACAGTATCAGCATTGCATTATATCATGCAGATTCTGGCCAAAGAGACCGATCAGTTGAGCTTTATAGCTGAACCGGAAATTGCCTTTGGTATTCTGGAAAATCTGGAAGTTTTCAAAATCGGGAGTAACAAGCTGTTGTTCTTGGTCAGTCTTGATACTGGTATCGATAAAACTGTGATCATCAATTGTGATTATGAAATTACCGAGCAACAATTAAAAGCTCTGGTGAGATATGTAAATGAGAGTCTTTCCGGTTTAAGGATTCATGATATTCAACATAAGTATATAGAGGAAATGGCCGATAAGATGGGTGAGGTCAATTACATCTTCAGTCGTTTCCTACAGGAATTTCAAAGAGCTCTGACCGAGATGAGCAGCTATTATATTCATTTTGAGGCGAGTGTCTCATTTCTTAACCAGCCTGAGTTTGACTCGAAAGAGGAGATCCTCGGTTTTCTGGGATTGACTCAGAGGCAGGATCTGTTGGTAAACATGATGCATCGCAAGATAGGTGATGGCCAGATACAGGTTCTGTTAGGCGAAGATCTCGGTCGCAAAGAGTGGTTTAATTATGTAATTGTCTTTTCACGGTATGAATTGTTTGGGATACCTGGTTATCTGGGTGTTCTTGCACCGGTCAGAATGAACTATCTGAAGAATATGCCTATCATTCGTGACATGGCCAGGATCATCACAGAAGTAACCAGAAAGGGTATGATCGTACCGACTTATAATGAGCAAGGAAAGGAGAAGATCAATGAGAAAGAAGAAAAGGGAAGTACCCGCAAATCAAGAGGCAGCAAAGGAAAATGCTGAGCAACTAACCGCTGCAGAAAGTGATTTGAAAGTGGAAAAGATAGATGAACAGGATGAAGGAAAAATAATGGAACTGGAAAACAAGATAATCGATCTGGAAAAAGAGAAGATTGAAGCAAATGATAAATATCTTCGCACTTTAGCTGAGTTCGAAAATTTCAGGAGACGAACCAGTCAGGAGCGGATAAATTGGATAAAAAATGCTAATGAGTCGATAATACTTAAATTGTGTGACATCATTGATGATTTTGAGAGAGCATTTGATAATCACCCTGCCGGAGAAGAACCAGATCATCTCTATCTGGGGATGGAAGCAATATTTCGCAAGCTTCAGGCGGTCATGAAATCAGAAGGGGTAACGAAAATAGAGACCGAGACCATGGAATTCGATCCGATGTATCATGATGCAGTAACCTATACCCCTTCAGATCTGGAAAAAGA
>CAZSVG010000018.1:1418-10437 GCA_964610195.1 uncultured Candidatus Cloacimonadota bacterium
AGTATCGGTCATTCAAAATGGTTATATCATGAACAATAAGGTGATTCGTCCGGCAAAAGTAGTACTTTCATCTGGAGAGTTACAGTCAGCTGGAGAATCATCAGAAGAAGAAGATGATAAATAATAAAGAATAAAGATAGTTCATAAGGAGGAATTATGGGAAAAATAATTGGAATTGATCTGGGAACTACCAACTCCTGCGTAAGTGTAATGGAGGGCGGTAAACCCGTAGTTATAGAAAATGCCGAAGGTGGAAGAACAACCCCTTCGGTAGTTGCTTTCACCAAAGATGGCCAGAGATTGGTTGGCCAGCTAGCCAAACGTCAGGCTATTACCAACCCCAAGAATACAGTATATTCTATAAAGCGTTTCATGGGAAGAAAGCTTAGTGAAGTTAACCAGGAATTGAAGAATGTCAGTTATGATGTTCGTGCCGACAACAACGGAGAAGTAATCGTTCATGTTGATTCAGAAAACAAGAATTATACACCCCAGCAGATTTCAGCAATGATTCTCCAGAAGATGAAAGAGACTGCAGAATCACATCTGGGAGAGAAAGTTACCGAAGCGGTAATTACTGTCCCCGCTTACTTTAACGATGCTCAACGTCAGGCTACCAAAGATGCCGGAATTATTGCCGGCCTGGAAGTAAAAAGAATTATCAATGAACCGACAGCAGCAGCTCTAGCTTATGGATTACAGAACCAGAAAGAGGAAAAGGTAGCTGTTTATGACCTTGGTGGTGGAACATTTGATATCTCTATCCTTGATGTAGCTGAAGGGGTAGTGGAGGTTCTCTCAACAAACGGAGATACTCATCTTGGTGGTGACGATTTTGATCAGAGGATCATGAAATGGATCCTCAGTGAGTTCAAGAAACAGGAAGGGATCGATCTAACCAAAGATCCGATGGCTATGCAGCGTATTCGAGAAGCTGCTGAAAAAGCAAAAATAGAGCTTTCCGGTACTCAGAGTACAGATATTAATCTCCCTTATATTACAGCTGATGCTAATGGACCAAAACATCTTAATCTGACATTAAGCCGTTCAGAATTTAACCGAATGATCACTGATCTGATCGAACGATCGATTGAACCTTGTAAATTGGCTCTCAAAGATGCCAAACTATCTGCCTCTGATATTGATGAAGTTCTGCTGGTCGGTGGCAGTACCAGGGTCCCGGCAGTATACGAAGCAGTAGAAAAGTTTTTTGGTAAGAAACCGAACAAGAATGTCAATCCTGATGAAGTGGTAGCGGTTGGAGCAGGTATCCAGGGTGGGATACTTTCCGGTGATGAAGATCTGAAAGATATTCTGTTATTAGATGTTACTCCTCTATCTCTCGGTATCGAAACCCTTGGTGGAGTCATGACCAATCTGATAGAAAGAAACACTACCATTCCGACCAAGAAGAGTCAGATCTTCTCTACTGCAGCAGATAATCAAACTGCCGTCTCGATCCATGTATTACAGGGAGAACGACCGATGGCGAGTGATAACCGAACCCTCGGTAAATTCGATCTGATCGGTATACCCTCAGCACCGAGAGGTATTCCGCAAATAGAAGTAACTTTTGATATTGATGCCAATGGAATCCTTCATGTCAGTGCTAAAGACAAAGGAACCGGTAAAGAACAATCAATCAGGATCGAAAGAACCGGTTCACTCAGTAAGGATGAGATCGACAAAATGGTAAAAGAGGCGGAAGCACATGCTGAAGAGGATAAACAACGCAAAGAAACCATTCAGGCCAAGAACGAACTCGATACCATGATCTTCTCAACTGAGAAGAGTTTAAACGATTATGGAGATAAACTCGATGAAGCTGAAAGGAAGACTATTGAAGAAGCCATAAAAGAGGCCAAGGAAGCCTATGAGAAGGGTATAACCAAGGAAGAATATGATACAGCAAAAGACGAACTGGCTAAAAAGGCGCAGAAACTTGGCGAGATAATCTATCAAAATATGCAGCAACAACAAGCCGGAGCTCAGGAACAACCGGGAGGTGGTTATGAGCAACATGGACAATCCGAACAAGCCCAGGAGCATCCTGATGATAAAGGTCCGGTAGATGCAGATTACGAAGTGGTTGACGACGATAAATAACTAAACGAGATAATAATCAACACCTGCCAGGATATAGTCAAAAAAGATGTAATCCTGGCAGGTGTTTTCTAAAGAGAGGAATTATTGGTAATGGCAAAACGAGATTACTATGAAGTATTGGGAGTAGATAAGAATGCAGAAGCTGCCGATATAAAAAAAGCTTATCGCAAGCTGGCAATGAAATATCATCCGGATAAGAACAAAGATGATAAGGGGGCGGAAGAGAAGTTTAAAGAGGCATCTGAAGCTTATGAGGTTTTAAGTGATCCGGAAAAGAAGCAGACCTATGATCAATACGGTCATGCCGGTTTGGAAGGGATGTTCAGTAAGGGTGGTTTCTCCTGGCAGGATTTTACACATGCTTCAGAGTTCTCGGATATTTTCGGGGATGGGTTCAGTAGTATCTTTGATATTTTCTTTGGGGGGAATGGTTTTAGCAGATCTTCACGACGGGAAAGATCAATGCAGGGCGAGGATCTGCAGATATCTCTTTCCCTGTCACTGAAAGAAATAGCGGAAGGGGTAGAGAAAAATATTAAACTCAGCATCATGGATAACTGCGAGACCTGTAATGGGAGTGGATCTGCAGATGGATCGACAACCACATGTAGTCAATGTCATGGTTCCGGACAGGTTCGACAGATGCAGAGATCACTTTTTGGCAATATGACCACGATCGTTACCTGTCCATCCTGTAAGGGTGAAGGGAAGATCATCAAAAATCGCTGCTCTAAATGTCAGGGAGAGGGGAGAGTATCGAAGACCAAAAATGTTAAGATCCACATCCCAGCAGGAATTTCAGAGGGTCAGCATCTCCGTCTTCGTGGCTATGGTAATAAAGGTAAAAGAGGGGGATCAGCAGGCGATCTGATCGTCCTCATCCGTGAAAAAGAAGATGATACATTTGAAAGAAGAGGGGAACATCTCTTCATCGGTTTTCCAATAACCTTCTCGCAGGCAGCTTTGGGGTCTGAAATCTTCGTACCGACCCTGTCAGGTAAGATCAAGATGAAAATCCCAGCAGGAACCCAGACCGGGGAGATCTTCCGTCTGAAAGGTCAGGGACTCCCTATTCTCAATCATTCATCCAAAGGTGATCTTTATGTCCGGGTTGTGGTTCAAACACCGACCAAATTGAGTAAAGGAGAAAAAGAACTGTTAGAGAAACTAGCCGTCTTCGACAAAGAGAAAAAATTAGTTCCCGGCAAAAAAGTGATCAACAAGATTAAAGACTGGATCTCCTGATGCCCTGTTTTTATGCACCACAGTTGGTTCCCGGAATGAAGAACCTGACGATAGAAGGGGAAGAATTTCATCATATAATTAATGTTTTCAGGAAAAAACAAGATGATCAAATACTCCTGACTAACGGTCGGGGTTTGATGGTTACTTCAACGATTGATAAGATCAGCAAAAAAAACCTCTCGGTTAAAACTGTTTCAAGTCAACAAAGAGAGAAAAAAAATCCTCTCATTGCTGTTGGATTTTCCCTCCTAAGAAGCAAGAATGACCACTTCATAGTGGAAAAACTGACCGAACTGGGGGTTAGCGAGTTTCATCCCCTGATCAGTCAACGTTCTGTCCGAATCAGTGGTGATAATACAATCGACAAGTTCATTAAAACAGCAATTGCCGCCATAAAACAGTGTGATAACCCTTTTTTACCGGCTATAAAAGATGTTAAGAATCTTGAAGAAACTGTTCAGGTTCTTCAAAATGATGGCTTTTCGGTCCTGGTTGCAATAGAAAGAGAAGCCTCAAAATTGATCACTGAAATTATTGCTGAACCATTTGCGGCAAAAATTGCTCTACTCTTTGGTCCGGAAGGGGGCTTTAGCGATGAAGAGATCCTGATGTTCCGAAGTAAAGAAGCAGTGGGATTTACTATTGGTAATCATGTCCTCAGGGCAGAAACAGCTGCTATAGCCGGGGTATCACAATTGCTTTTGAGTATCTTGCAAAAGCAACCGGACTATTTTTAACTATGTAACTACCTGCTTTCTGGGCTATTCTCTAATTCAGATTTGATCCCATTCCGCTCTGTAAACCCAGGTCTATACCAAACTATCAGTCATCGTGTTTCTTCCATAAGGTCTTTCTTAATAACAATTCACTTACTCGTTTTTTGCGAATGATAGTTAAGAGTGGATATAGCAATAGTGTTAGTAATAAATCGTTTAATGCGAAATTCTTTTTACAAGTTTGCGAAACTCTTCATAGTTTTCATGAAGTTTTTTCATAAATGTATTATGATCAGTTCCGGTATCATATCTTGATATTGCCTTTTCTGCCGCTATTTTTCCCACATCAAAGAATTTTTCAGCCTCTTTCAGGTCCCAGAAATCAAGGTCTTCATCGAAAGCTGAGATATAGATATCCGGTTTATTTCTGAAGATGGCATCCAGAACTGTCGCACTCTGGCTATAGAAGTTGGTTTGGAAGAAGATATCGAGCATTTTTGGGGTTTCCGGTTCCTCTGAAATTTCCACTAATTCAAAAATCTCATGTTTAGCTGGTGCCGGTGGAAGAACATTACAGGCGACAGTCAAACCTTCATTATAGAAAAAATTGGCGAATTTGATCGGTAGGGGATGTTCAATGAAGCCATCAACCAGAAGGTATTTACCATACCGAAAAGGCTGAAAGACAAATGGGAGAGAGGAACTGGCCCGCATCGCCTTGGCCAGACTTCCCTTATCAATCACAATGCTTCTCTTACTGTTCAGATCAAAGGCTACTGCTGCAAAGGGTATTTTACAGTTTTCAATCTGGGCTTTATTGGTCTTTTCCTCCAGAAAATGGAGAATACCCTTACCATCTATAACCCCACTGGTTTTGAATTTCGGTTTAAAGATGGAGATCAATTTAACAATATTAAAAGAATCGGGTATTTCCAGCATCTCTTCCGGACTATACCCATAAGCATATAAACCACCAACTATAGCCCCCATACTGGTGCCAATTATCGACTTGATATGGAAATGTTTTTCCAGGACAGATAAAGCACCTATATGAGCCAGGCCTCTTGCCGATCCTCCACTTAAAACGAGATTGATCTCTTTCTTATGCAACACGGAAACCTCCAATCAGATAATGATCACTTAAACTTTTAATAATTCGCAGTTTTGGCTATCAAACAGTTTCTGTCAAGTTTATCGCCTGATTAAGTTGAGATTACAAAGGAATATTGATAGTCTTTTCAAGAAATACCATTATAAGCTATCCTGAAAAAAATAAAGATTCTCTAGTAGATATTGTTTTCTCATGACCACAGATGAGAACTCAGACACAGCGAGGGAATTGCCTAATGCTATAGCTTGTGTATAATTGCTTCTGAAGGGAAGACACCAGAGAGAGCGAAATAGTTTGTTTATCATCCGGTTGTTTGTATATTATTTATAAGTTCTTATCAGAATATCAACAGGAGGTAACCAGATGAAAAAAGTAGTAGTTTATTGCACCGAAGGTTGTCCATGGTGTATTAAAGCTATGGAATACCTGAAAAACAAGAGTATTCCTTATCGTAGTATAAATGTTACTAAAGATCGTAAGGCTGCAGATGAAATGTTCAAACGTTCTGGTCAGCTAACCGTACCTCAGATTTGGATTGACAGAAAATTAGTTATCGGATTTGATAAACATAAATTGGATCAGGAATTGGCAATAAAATAATAGTAGTGGAGAAGTTATGAAGAGATCGAGATTAATCTGGGAAAGCCAGCTTGCCTTTGCAGTAGAACAGGATGGCCATAAGTTCTATGTTGATGGAGATCCTGAATATGGAGGTCAGGAAAAGGGACCGCGACCAAAAACCTTTCTTTTATCAGCTCTGGCAGGATGTTCGGGAATGGATACGGTATCCATTCTCGAGAAGATGAGAATTCCCGATTTTAAACTGATCATTGATGCGGAAGGTGATACGGTCAAAGAACATCCGACGGTTTTCGAATTTATAAACCTGATATTTAGATTTGAAGGGGAAAATCTGCCGATTGATAAGTTGCAACGGGCAGTTGAACTCGGGACAGAAAAGTATTGTCCCGTTTTTGCCATGCTAATCAAAGCAGTACCCATAAAAACAAAGATTTTCTTAAACGGAAAGGAGGTATGAGAGGATGAAAAAATTAGCAATATTGGCTCTGGTTATGGCCTTGGGCATAAGCATGGTAGCATGTGCGGAAGCGAAAGAAAATAAGATAGAAGATTTTACCCTCAATGATCTGGAAGGAAATCCGGTTACTTTGAGTGAACTCGATGGTTTGATAATTCTCGATTTCTGGGCAACCTGGTGTCCACCCTGTAAAGTGGAAATTCCCTATCTGCAGAGTTTTCACGAAGAGTTTGGTGAACAGGGACTCTATGTTGTTGGTGTAAGTTCTGAAGAAGTAACCATTCAGAAGAGATTTATCAATGACATGAAAGATGAAGGGGTAGAGATGACCTATATCCTGTTAGTAGATCCGGAGGGATTAGTAACCAGAAAGTATGGGGTAAGGAGTATTCCTACAACAATTTTTGCCAGACCAGATCTGTCTGTTATAGAGAGAGAAGTCGGTTTTCGACCCGAATATGCTGAGAAGTTTCGCAATATCATTGAAGGGAATTTACCACAGACAAAATAACCGATTAATTCATAATATTATTAAGGGGGTAACTGATTCAGTAATCTGAATTATTACCCCCTTAAGTTTATTTATAAGGAGTTTTCATGAGTAAAAGTTGGAAAACCATCCTGATTGTATTAATATCTTTCAGTATCTTCCTTATAATGCTTAATTATGTATTTGAAAGGTTTTTCGTGATCCTAAACGATCTAAGCGATTACAAATCCATGAACTATGTATTGGTGTATTTATTAATCGGCATGCCTTTATATGGAGCAGTTCTGATCCTTCATCCTCCCGGTTTCTTTTTTCCCAGTCTCGGTTTCCATCGGGAAATATTCAAGGCGTTACTCTTCACCTTTATCTGCAACATTCCATTACTTTTAGGGTTTGTTCTGCTCTATTCTTTCAATCAGGGTATTACCCTCGATCTTATTGTAGTTACTGTTTTTGCAGCTGCCTTTTTCGAAGAGCTCTATTTCAGAGGGTTTCTATTCGGGCAGATTTTCCGCTTCACTAGATTCGGTTTTGTCCCGGCAATCATTATACCTTCCGTTATCTTTGCTCTGTTGCATCTTTATCAAAGCCAAGATCTGGTGACTATGGTCGGGATTTTTTTGGTAACCCTGGCAGGATCTGCCTTTTTTGCCTGGGTATATATTGAATGGGACAATAACCTCTGGTTTCCGATATTTCTCCATCTCTTTATGAATCTTATCTGGTCACTCTTTTATGGTGGAAGCAATGCTCTGGGTAGTCTCTATGAGAATATTTTTCGGATGATAACCATAGCTTTGGTGATAATAGGCACCCTATACTACAAGAAGAAGAGGGGATTAAAGTTGGTAATTAATAAAGACACTTTATGGATGAAGAGAGAAATTCTGTCCCAGGAAGTTGTATAAGAGAAATTAGATCAAGATGTTATCCTAATTAGATCGAGTTGAATCAGGTTTCTTTCTCTTTAATCCAGGATCTGATTTTTTCCAGAATTTGATCTCGCACTTCTCGGGTTTTTGACAGAACTTCCTCCTCAGAACCCTTAAATCCTGAAGGGTCCGGAAAACTCCAGTGTAATCTCTCAACCGGCCCCGGAAATATTGGACATCTTTCACTATTCCCTTCGTCACAGACGGTGATCACATAACTATACAGTTCTCCTTTCCGGTAGAAATCAAGAACACTTTTAGTCTTATTATTGCTGAGATCATAACCAATCTCTTTCATGACTCTGACAACATAGGGGTTCAATTTACCCAGCTCTAATCCGGCACTTTCTACCTGAAATTCCCCTTCTCCCAGATCATTGAGAAATGTTTCAGCCATTTGACTTCTGGCTGAATTATGAACACAGATAAAGAGCACTTTTTTCTTATCCATCAAATACCTCCTCAGATAGATTACATCGGAATTGTTAAATATTTATTAATAGACCCTTAAATATCTTTGTATATAGAGTAATTCCAGCAAAGGTTACGCAAGATGTATGATACTGCCCATCCGGCCATAATAGCGGGTAGAAATGAGGATGACCCCAGTGATTCTCTCACTCTACCTCTCTCCAATACGGTCGGTTCGCTAAACTCTTTAACAATATTATGAAGTGGTAAGGGATCTTCAGTGGAATGAACTACCGGAATCCCGTTCTCGATCCCCCTTTTCTTCAGATATTTCTTTATTCTTCTGGCCAGAGGACAATTGTCAACTTTACTTATATCGGATATAGTAATCAGAGCAGGATCAACCCTATTTGCCGCTCCCATAATGGAGATGATTTTTTTGTTTGCCAGATAGGCATATTCCAGTAATCCTGATTTTGGACCGAGACTATCGATAGCATCAACGATAAAATCGGTACTGTTCAACAACTTTGTTCTGTTAACTGAATCACAAAATTCCCGGTGAGCGACAATAATTGCTTCTGGATTGATATCTTGGAGTCTCAACCTTAAGACATCACTTTTATACTGTCCGATAGTACTTGTCAGAGCCGGGATCTGTCTGTTTATATTAGAAAAATGGATGCGGTCAAAATCGATAATAATCAGTTTCCCGATTCCACTTCTCGTCAAGAGTTCAGCCGCTGCAGAACCAACACCACCCAATCCGACTATTGCTATAGTTGAGTTATGAAATCTCTTTAATCCCTCTTCTCCGAAAAGAAGAGTTGTTCTATGAAATATTCCCTTTAAATCTTCATCTTTTGGTAGGTTCGCCATTGTTTATCCAGCAAAATATCAGTATGCACATCACAGATAGAGGAGATCTGCTCGAACAGTTCAGACAGACCGATAAGATATTTTTCAGAA
>CAZSVG010000019.1:0-10219 GCA_964610195.1 uncultured Candidatus Cloacimonadota bacterium
CACGGTAGGTAACATCCTTGATCAGGTTCTCAAACTGAATGTGCCCTTCGGCTGTTGCCACCAAGGGGTTGTTATATGGATCCCATGAAAAGAGTTTGAAATCCTTAACCACACTTTCGCCATCACGAACAGAGATCGTCGCTGCATACTCGACTTTATACTCGTCGAGGACCGTTTTATTATCTTCTGCCAATAATTGGATCTTACCAAGCTTACTGATGGAGATTAATTCTCCTGATTTCGTGGTAACGGTGTTCATCCTCTTGAATTTGACTATACCGTCGACGGAGGCACTGACTTCTGCTGATTCGATATCGGTACTGGCAGCACCACCAATGTGGAATGTTCTCAAGGTTAGCTGAGTACCAGGTTCACCTATACTCTGAGCTGCAATAATACCAACCGGCTCACCAATGGCAACCGGTTTCTGAGTTGCCAGATTTCTCCCGTAACACTTGGCACAAATTCCTTTTTTGGCTTCACAGGTAACTACGGAACGGATCTTTACGGAGACGACACCATGTTTCTGAATTCTTTTTGCAGCTTCATTAGTGATCTCTTCACCGGCACTGATCAGTATTTTGCCTGTTATTGGATCGGTAACATCTTCCAGGGCTGTTCGTCCTTGAATTCTTTCTGCCAGGGAAACGACCACTTCCAATCCTTCCTTGATGGCCGATACTTCCAGACCCTCTATGGTTCCACAATCTTCAGTCAAAATAATCGCATTCTGGGCAACATCAACCAATCTACGGGTCAGATATCCTGCATCAGCAGTCTTGAGAGCTGTATCTGCCAATCCTTTTCTGGCACCGTGTGTTGAAATAAAATACTCCAACACCGTTAATCCCTCTTTGAAATTCGACTTTATCGGGGTATCAATAACCTCTGCTTTTTCCGTACCTGCTTTGGTCGGTTTATCCATTAAACCGCGCATTCCACCTAACTGCTTGATCTGATCTTTACCACCTCTGGCTCCGGAGAGATACATCATGTGAATGGAGTTGAAGCCCCCTTGATCAACTACCAACTCTTCCATCAGGGCATCAGTAACACGCTCGGTTACACTCTTCCATCTGTCTATGATACGCTGGGATTTCTCACCTTCGGTGATCAAACCCTTATTGTAATTATCAACAATGTTCTTTATATTTTCTTCCTCAGACTGGATCAGTTTTTCCTTTTTCTTGGGAACTATTATGTCGCTGGCACTGAATGTTACTCCTGCTTTGGTTGCATATTTAAAACCGGTATCTTTCAGATCATCAAGGAATTTGGCTGTCAGAAACTGACCAACCGTTTCATAACATAACATGGCAACATCATTAAGTTTACCTTTGTCAAAGGCATAATTCTGGAATGGCACCCCTTCTGGCATAATCTGGTTGAACAAGACTCTTCCCACAGTGGTAAGAACCTTTTTCCCATCGATAATGACATTGATCCAGGTGTGAATGTCTAATTTGCGATTATCTTTAACATTCTCGGGAATCTTGAACTTATTGTTATGTTTTATCTCTTCATTTTCAAATGCCAGAACGACTTCATCAGTACTGTAGAATGTCTTCAATTTACTGGAGTCCTTTGGTTCCTGTCCGATAGTCATCGTCAGATAATAGCAGCCAAGAACAATATCCTGACTGGCTACCATAGCAAGTTTCCCATTAGCCGGTAACAGAAGATTTCTGGAGGCAAGCATGAGTATTCTTGCTTCCATTTGTGCTTCATGAGATAGTGGAACATGCACCGCCATCTGGTCACCATCGAAGTCCGCATTAAATGGTGTACAGACCATGGGATGTAACTCGATGGCTTTATTTTCGGTCAGGATAGGTTGAAATGCCTGAATCCCGAGTTTATGAAGAGTTGGGGCTCGATTTAAGAGCACCGGATAATCTTGAATTACTTCTTCCAGGATCTTCCAGATCTCCGGTTGTTTCTTGTCAACGAGTTTGCGGGCACTTTTGCTTTTCTCGATCTCGCCATCTCTTTCCAGTTTTTCTATAATAAACGGCTTGAATAATTCTACTGCCATTTCTTTGGGTAAACCAACCTGATTAATCTTCAGATCGGGACCGACTGTGATCACAGATCTTCCGGAATAATCAACTCGCTTCCCGAGAAGATTCTGACGGAATCTACCCTGTTTTCCGGTTAACTGATCGGTAAGAGATTTTAACGGTCTATTACCTCTCCCCTTGACCGGTCTGGTCTTTCTGGAATTATCAATCAAAGCATCAACTGCTTCCTGAAGCATTCTTTTCTCATTTCGGAGAATGACTTCCGGAGCTCTGATCTCGATCAACTGTCGTAATCTGTTATTACGGGTGATCACTCTTCGGTATAGATCGTTGAAATCTGCAGTGGCAAATCTTCCACCCTCGAGTGGGACCAACGGTCTCAATATAGGAGGTAGCACGGGTAAGACTTCCAGGATCATCCAGGAAGGATTATTTCCCGATTTGAGAAATGCATCTACAATCTTCAGCTTTTTAATGGCCTTCTGTTTTTTTATGGCCGAAGTTTCCATCTTGATCATGGTCCGCAAGTTCATTGCTTCCGATTCCAGATCAAGATCATCCAGCAATATCTTGATGGCTTCAGCTCCCATCATGGCAACAAAATCTTCGTCATAAGTATCTTTTTCGTTATAGTAATCATCTATATCGATCAGATCTTTCTTCTCATAACTGGTCCCACCTGGTTCTAAGACTATGTATGATTCATAATATAGTACTCGTTCCAGTTTCTTGATACTGATATCAAGAAGAGTTCCGATCTTACTCGGCATACTTTTGATAAACCAGAAGTGAGCTACAGGAACTGCCAGCTCTATATGTCCCATGCGTGAACGCCTGACTCTGGATGTAGTTACTTCTACCCCACAACGATCACAAACAGTGTTCTGAAATCTCTTTTTCTTATATTTTCCGCAACTACATTCATAGTCCTTTTCAGGTCCAAAGATTCGCTCGCAGAATAAGCCGTCTTTCTCTGGTCTGAGAGTACGATAGTTAAGAGTATCCGGTTTGGTTACCTCACCGTATGACCATTCTCTGATCGCTTCCGGAGAAGCAATTCTGATCCTCACATTATCATAATGTTCTATCTTTTTTTCTCTTTTAATTTCTCTAATCACTTGTTCTAACCTCCTTAATTAGTAGGTTGTAGGTGGGAATAAGCACTGGCTTATTCCTGGCTTGACAATTCTTTGTCGGTTAAAAACTCTATATTAAAACAGAGAGATTTTAACTCGCTGACCAGAACGTTGAAAGACTCCGGTACACCAGGTTTAGACGGATTTTGACCATTGGTGATAGCTTTAAAAGCACTTGTTCTGCCATCAACATCATCGGATTTGATAGTGAGCATCTCTTCCAGAATTCTGGATGCTCCATAAGCTTCCAAGGCCCAGACTTCCATCTCTCCCAGTCTTTGACCACCATGTTGAGCTTTTCCACCCAGTGGTTGTTGAGTTATCAGTGAGTATGGTCCCGTTGAACGGGCATGGATCTTATCTTCGATCAGGTGATTAAGTTTCATCATATAGATTACACCAACGGTAACTCTTTCTCTGAAAGGCTCTCCAGTCTTTCCATCAAATAAAACCTGTTTGCCATCAAGAGGTAGTTTGGCCTTTTTCATCTCCTTTTCGATATCATCAAGAGAGGCACCATCGAACACTGGTGTTTCTACCTGAAAGCCTAACAATCGGGCAGCCATACCGAGATGAGTCTCCATGATCTGACCGATATTCATACGTGATGGAACACCAAGGGGGTTAAGAATGATCTCAACCGGAGTCCCATCTTCCATGAAGGGCATATCTTCAATCGGAGCTATTTTTGAAATAACACCTTTATTCCCATGACGACCCGCCAATTTATCACCTACCTGGATCTTTCTCTTTTTGGCTATATAGACCTTTACCATTTTATGAACACCGTAGGGAAGTTCATCGCCATGTCGAAGCCGTTCTTTTTCTTTTTTAAAGATATTATCACTCTCTTCATTGGCGCTCTTGACCTTCAGGATGATGTTGTTAAAAATCTGTTGATTCTTTTCAGGATTTTCGACCAGTTCGTAATCAAGGCTGAGTTTTTTGAAGTTAATTTTTACCAGGTCTTCCTTCGTTATTTTTTTGCCTGAGGGTATGAAGAACCTGCTATCTTTGGCATCCATAATATTTTTGGCTTTCTCGCCGAGTAGGTAATTCTTGAGGTTCTTCTCCAAAAAGCTGTCTATTCTCTTTTTTCGATCAGTATGTTCCTGTTTGAGCTTATTGAGAACATCCTTTTTATCGAGTTCGAAGTCGGTAATGTCTTCTTGTTTTTTGAAGACCTTAACATCAATCACAACACCTTCCATACCCGGCTTGGCTTTCAGAGAGCTATCGGTAAAGTTACCGGCTCTATCACCAAACAGTGCCCGCATGAGATTCTCTTCCGGCGAGGGATCGATATCTACACTCTTGGGAGTGATCTTACCAACAATGATATCTCCGGGTTTAATTACCGAACCGACTCTTACTATCCCGGTTTTATCGAGATTCCTCAGGGCATGGATCGGAACATTGGGTATATCATAGGCAAGTTCCTCTTTCCCATTTTTAACCTGTCTGACCAGAACTTCCTGAACCTCGATATAGATCGAAGTCAGCTTATCTTCCCGGGCAACACTCTCACTCAATATAATGGCATCTTCATAATTATACCCATACCAGGGCATAAAGGCAACCAGGAGATTCTGACCAAGAGCTAATTTGTCACCAAATATAGCGGGGCCATCAGATATTGGTTCACCCTTTTTTACCTTGTCCCCTACCGAAACAATCGGTCGTTGATTAATACAGGTATCCTGATTAGAGCGGTAGAATTTTTTAAGGTAAACCCTGTTTTCAGTATGAATATCAAGAGATTCCTCACTCTCATTAATCTTCTGGAGATCAATAAAAGCAGAGGTAACCTTTTCCACGACAGCATCATAAGGGGCTACGGCTGCAGCACCACTATCTTTTGCCACCACCTGTTCCATACCGGTACCCACTACCGGAGACGCTGGATTAAGCAGAGGAACCGCCTGTCGCTGCATGTTAGAGCCCATTAATGCTCTGTTGGCATCGTCATGTTCCAGAAAGGGGATCAGAGAAGCAGATACAGATACTATCTGCTGTGGAGAAACATCTATATACTCAACCTGATCGGGGGTTACCAAAATGTATTCTTCACCCTCTTTGGCAAAGACCTGATCATCCAGAATACGCAGATCTTTTCCTATATTTATATCTGCCTGGGCAATTATATATTTTTCTTCATCACCGGCATCAAGATAATCAACCTGATTGGTAATTTTCCCGTCAGCGACCTTGATATAAGGAGTTTCCAGAAATCCCAACCTATTAACCCTTGAATAGAGAGCTGGAGATGAAATTAAACCGATATTCGGACCTTCGGGGGTCTCGATAGGGCATATTCTTCCATAGTGAGAATGATGAACATCTCGAACCTCGAAACCTGCTCTTTCTCTGGTCAAACCACCGGGTCCGAGTGCTGACAATCTTCTTTTATGAGTGATCGCAGCCAGGGGATTGGTCTGCTCCATAAATTGCGAGAGCTGTCCTGTTAAGAAGAAAGCCTGAATAACACCAATCAAGGCGGAACTATTGATCAGATCACTGACTGTAACTTCATCCGGGTTGGTAATTGACATCCTTTCGATGGCGATACGGGAGACTCTGGCAAGTCCATTGGCGTATTCATCTTCCAGAAGCTCACCAATGGTCCGGATACGTCTGTTAGCCAGATTATCAATATCATCAATGTCATCTTTGCCCCGGTAGATCGAGATCATCTTTTCTATAATGGCAATAACGTCTTCTTTCGTTAAAACCGAAACAACATCGGGGATAGTAAGACCAAGTCTTTTATTCAATTTATATCGTCCAACTTCTCCCAGATTATATCTTTTTTCATCGAAGAACATCCTGTTGACCAAAGAAACAGCAGCTTCCATAGTCGGTTCTTCACCCGGTCTGATCAGATTATAAATCTTTTTAACCGCCTCTTCATCGTTAACAGTTGAGTCTTTGGCTATAGTTTTTTCGATTATCTTCCGGTGTATTTCCGAATCTTCAGAAACGACCTTGACCTTCTTATGGCCTGATTCCATCAATTCTTCGATATTATCGTTCGTGATCTTTTCCCAGGCGGAAATGATTACTGAACCATTTTCTTTATCGATTATATCTTCTGCCAGGTATTCATTTTTAGCTGCTTCGACTGAGACTTTTTTTGTTTTATAAAAATGTTCTCTGATATCGTTGTTGGTTGAGAGCCCAATACAACGGAGTAAAACTGATACAGGGAGTTTTCGTCTTTTATCAATATGGACATACATGGTGTCATTTACATCCATACTGAACTCCAACCAGGAACCTTTATAGGGAATGATTGTAGCCGAGATGAGAGATTTTCCACTTGGATGTCTCTCTTCTTCAAAGAAAGCTCCGGGGGAGCGATGTAACTGACTGATAATCACCCGCTCGGCACCATTAACAATAAAGGTACCTTCATCGGTAATGAGAGGTATCTCACCAAGGTAAACATCATTCTCGATGATCTCCTTGACTACTTTCTCACCGGTCTCTTTCAGTTTATCTTCGTCATACTTGGTCAGTTTCATTTTGGCTCTGATCGGAGATTGATAGGAGAGATTTCTCTGGATACATTCTTCCTTGGAATATTTCTCCTTCAGAACAGTATACTCGATAAATTCGAGCAGATAGTATCCCTTTGTATCTTCGATCGGGAATACCGAATTAAATACAGATTGTAACCCTATATTTTCTCGCAATTGGGGATGAACATCTTTCTGTAAAAAGCGTTCATAGGATTCGATCTGTATAGCAAGAAGATTCGGTATTTCTACAGCAGGAATACCTGAATCTTCAATCGTTTTCTTTAAACGGGAATAACTTTTGACATTTTTCAAAAGCCGCTCTCCTTTTGGTTAAAAGGGTATAATATTCTCAATGCAGGGTATATTTCCCTAATATTGTACATAATGATATTAAAATATTGGATTAAATCCAAGAAACCTACATGGAAACACTAAGCGCACCTACTTTGCTCTCTGTCGGTAAGGACAGGGTAAACAAAGTAAGTGCGTAGTTTGATAATTGAAGGTTATTTAATTTCAGCAGTAGCTCCTGCTTCTTCCAATTTCTTCTTAACCGTCTCGGCTTCCTCTTTAGAAACATTCTCAACAACCGGTTTCGGGCATGAATCAACTAAATCTTTAGCTTCTTTCAGTCCGAGTTGAGTAATCTCTCTGATAACTTTGATCGTTTGGATCTTTTTATCACCGGCACCTGTCAAATTAACGGTGAATTCAGTTTTCTCCTCAGCGGCTTCTGCTGCTGCCGGAGTTGCCGCTACTGCTGCAACCGGTGCTGCTGCTGATACACCGAATATCTCTTCCAGTTCTTTAACCAATTCTGACAATTCCATCACTGTCATTTCTTTAATAATATCAATTACCTGTTGTTTTTTATCACTCATTTTTTCCTCCAAATATTTTATGTTTTTTCCTAAAACCCAACACCTAAAACCTGAAACCTAGTTCTGCTGTTTTGCTATGGCATCGACAGCATAGACAAATTTATTGATTACAGCTTTCAGAGTATAGACAAAACCGGTTATGGGGGCATTAAACCCGCTCAATACCATCGCCAGCAGTTGTTCTTTCGACGGTAGCTTGGCTAGCTGTTCCAACTCCTCTTTACTGAATATTTTACCATCAACATAACCAACCTTGAAAGTCGGAAAACCTTTATCGGCCATTACTTCTTTGATGAATGTTGAGATCTCTCTTGCCGGAGTAATCTCGTCTTCTTTGGAGACAGCGATGGCTGTCGGTCCGGCCAGAGCATCATCGAGTTCAGTAATTCCCAGAGAATTCAATGCTCTTTTAATAAAGGTGTTCTTGGATACGAAATAATCGACATGGGAACTCCGCATCCTATTTCTCAGGTTGTCGACCTCTTCTATATTGATCCCCTTATAATCAACAAGGACGATAGCCTTGGCATCACGCAATCTTTCTGTTACATCCTGTACTTTGTTTACTTTTAGCTCATTTGCCATTATCATCCTCCTATCTCTTGGCTTCCGCAGAGGTATTGGCAACGCTCAGCCTGATACCGGGACCCATTGTTGAAGTTAGAGCCATACTCTTGATATATTGGCCTTTCACGGTCGCCGGTCTATCTCTTAGAATTGAACTGATCATGGTCAGGATATTCTCTTTAAGGTTTTCATGTTCAAAACTCATTTTACCGACAGGTACATGAATATTAGAAAACTTATCTACTCGATAAGCTATCTTACCCGATTTTGACTCTTTTACCGCCTTACCGACATCCATAGTAACTGTTCCAACTTTCGGGTTAGGCATCAGCCCTCTCGGACCCAAAACCTTACCCAGCTTGCCAATTTTCCCCATCAGATTTGGGGTAGCGATTACTACATCAAAATCAAACCAACCACCACTGATCTTTTCCATCAGGTCATCAACCCCTACAAAATCAGCTCCTGCCTGAGTCGCCTCATCTGCTTTATCGCCATCGGCAAACACCAATACTCTGACATCCCTTCCAGTACCGAAAGGAAGGACGATCGAGTTTCTGATCTGCTGATCGGCTTTTCGTGGGTCGACACCTAGATTCATATGCAATTCAATAGTTTCATCGAATTTTGCTTTGGGAAGCTCTTTCAATACCCCTATTGCTTCGCCCAGATCATATTGTCGTAGTCGATCGATCTTTGACACAGCTTCTCTGTAACGCTTGCTTCTTTTCATCTCTTCTCCTTAAGATCCCTCTCCAGAGGGATAGTATAATCTCCTGCTCAGATATAACTCAGGTTTGCCATATTCTCCTGCACCAAATTGGTGAGACCCATTGACTTCGTCGATTCCGGAAGCATCAACAAAGAAGCTTCCTCCTCGGTTCAATGTAGCACTCAAATTCGGGGCAGGGCATAGTTCAGAAGTTCTGAGTGGTTGATCGAACGCCTTAGCCCTCGATCTTGACCCCCATACTTCTGGCAGTACCTTCGATCATACTCATCGCAGAATCGATCGTAAAAGCATTTAAATCTTTCATTTTAATTTCGGCTATCTTCTTCACCTGACTTTTGGTGATCGAGCCGACTTTAGTTTTATTAGGTTCTGCTGAACCTTTAGCTAAACCGGCTTCTTTTCTTACCAGAACGGCTGCCGGTGGAGTTTTTACTTCAAAAGTAAATGATTTATTTTTGAATACATAGATCACAGCCGGAAAGATCATTCCGGGAGAATCTTTTGTTCTTTCATTAAACTGTCTGCAGAAGTCTGCAATATTAACCCCTGCCTGTCCCAGGGCCGGTCCAACCGGCGGTGCAGGAGTTGCCTGCCCGGCAGGAAGTTGTAATTTAATCATCCCTACTGCGTTTTTTGGTAATGCCATTTTAGTTCCTCACTCGATTAATTTGTCACTCCGGATGATTTGCGTTGCAAATCGTATCGAAGGGCGACATATCCTCTATATCCTTTATTATTTATTCTCAATTTTTCCTAACACTTAGCACCAATTCGTAACATAGACTTCAGTCTGTGCCATTTTTTCGAAGCATAGACTTCAGTCTGTGCCATTTTTTCGTAGCATAGACTTCAGTCTGTGCCATTTTTTCGTAGCATAGACTTCAGTCTGTGCCATTTAGATTTTATTAATCCTCTCAACCTGGTCAGTATTCAATTCCACCGGGGTTACTCTCCCAAAGACCGCCACATTGACAGTCAGTTTATGGCTGTCATGGCTGACCTTATCGATAACTCCTTCAAATTCGGAAAAAGGACCCGATACGATCTTCACCATATCGCCAGGCAAAAATTGATAATCTTTAGTAGTTTCATCTTCCCGGTCAGATATCCCCAGTAATCTTTTTGCTTCTACTTCACTCAGTGGTACCGGTTTTTTTGCCGAACCTAAAAAGTGGGTAACTCCGGGCATATTCAAAATGAAACCGGTCAGTTCTGGAGTCAGATTGGCCTGAATAATGATGTAACTATTAAAGATCTTCTTCTCTCTCTGGACCTTCTTTCCATCCCTGATATGAAAAGTTTTCTGGGTAGGGATCAAGATCTCCCCCAGATCCTTCTCTTAATCAGTTCCGGCAACGCT
>CAZSVG010000020.1:0-10142 GCA_964610195.1 uncultured Candidatus Cloacimonadota bacterium
CAATACGTAGGTGGTCTGGCAGGGCGTGCAGAGAATAGTTCGCAGTTCTATGGAAGCTTTAGCACCGGGAGCATCTATGGTTATGAGATGATCGGTGGTCTTGCAGGATATGTCACCAACTCCACAGTCAGCAATTGCTATAGCAGAGGAAGCATTTTGGGCAACACCAACTCAGGGGGCTTGATCGGAAGAGCTATCTTATCCACAATAAGTGATAGTTACAGTTCGGGCTCGGTATTCGGATCAGATGTAACGATAGGAGGCTTGATCGGCTATATTCAATCCTCAAGTGTAACTAACAGCTACTGGAATATGCAGACCTCAGGACAGGATTATTCTGCAGCCGGTTCAGGAAGAATGACTGCTGAGATGACCTTCCCTTACGACGGGAATACTTATGTTAATTGGGATTTTAGTGAGATTTGGAGTCCCGATTTATACTTTTCATTAAATGACGGTTATCCCTATCTGTCGGCTCTACATAGCCCTTCCTTTGCCGGAGGATCAGGGACAGAGACCGATCCCTGGCAGATCGCTACTCCAATGCAATTATTTGCTCTCAGTTTCTATCTGAATGTGGAGAATAATGATAAATACTTTATCCAGATCGCCAATATTGATCTGGGGGTTGCTCCCTGGAATGTTGATAGCGGCTGGACACCTATCGGTAGTAATGACTTTCCTTTCACAGGACATTATAACGGGAACGGGAAGACGATCAGGAATCTGAAAATAGATCGTCCCGGGAGTAATTATCAGGGGCTTTTCGGTTATCTTTCCGGTGCCGTAATATCCGATCTTATTTTAAGAAATTTTGATGTTACAGGCTCTCTCTACGTAGGGGGATTGGCAGGAAAAATAGATGCCAATACGAGTATTGATAGCTGTCAGGTCATGGGTAATGTAACCGGCAGTTCCATACTCGGAGGATTGGCAGGAGAATCAGTCAATTCAACGATCTCGGGTATTTCGGGTACGATCATAATTTCGGGAGGGGGTGAACTCATCGGCGGTCTTCTCGGTTCTCATAATAATGGGAGCATCTCCGACAGTTTTACTTTAGGTCACGTTTCCGGGAGCGAGATCGTGGGTGGTCTGGTCGGAAGCAATTATCAATCAACAATAATCCGCAGCTACAGTAGCAGTACCGTAAATTGCACTTTCGAGGTCTCCGGTGGACTGGTCGGCAGTAATAGTTCTTCTACGATCATAAACAGTTATAGTAATGGGAGTGTCAATGGATCCTGGGGATCTGGTGGTCTGGTGGGGAGCAGTAACAACAATTCTATTCTGACCAATTGTTATAGCATAGGTTTGGTATCCGGAACGAGTTCTGTTGGTGGTCTTATCGGTGCTTCATCTGCCACGACCTATAATAATTGCTATTGGAATACTCAAACCTCTGGACAGGCAACAAGTGCCGGGGGTCTGGGAAGAACAACTGCTCAGATGACCTATCCCTATGCCACTAACACTTTTGACGGTTGGGATTTCACTAATATCTGGTCAGAAGACGAAGCATATAATTTCTATGGCTACCCCTATCTGATCTGGCAGAATGTTCTGCCCCGTCCGATAAATCTAACTGCTGTGGCAGGGCATGGTGGAGTGTTACTCAACTGGGAAGAACCGAATAGTTCAAGAAGAGAAGAGAGAGATCGGCTTTCTCCAGCTTATAATTTATACCGTAATAATATCCTGTTAAGTAGTTATGTACGTTACCCGGTCTTCAGGGATGTTGAACTAACAAATGGAGAGACCTACAGTTATTTTGTAACTGCCCTGTATAGCGAGGGAGAATCGGCACCTTCCAATATCGTGATCGCCACACCGGTAGCTTTCCCGGCAATTCAACCGGTTGGAAGTGGAACCGAAGGTGATCCGTATCTGATAGCAAACCTGGAAAATCTTACCTGGATAGCTGAAGATGGAACTCGTTGGGATAAGCACTACCTGCAGATCGCAGATATAGATGCCTCGGTCACTGCCAGCTGGTATGCAGGGACAGGATGGAAGCCGATCGGATACGCTACGAATTATTCAGTATATCCCTTCTCCGGATCATATGATGGAGGTAATCACATCATAGACGGGCTCAGTGCTACGAAAAAGGGAGCAAATGTACCCGGTATTTATGAAAAAACGATCGGTCTCTTTGGATGCACCAATAATGCTTCAATATCCAATCTCGGGCTGACCAATGCCTTTATTACAGCCGATGAAATTGCCGGTATTCTGGTCGGCTTTAATATTGATACACCGATAACAAATTGTTACAGCCACGGAGATGTTAACGGAAACTATTATATCGGAAATCTGGTGGGGGTCAACCGTGGTTCCACAGTACTTGATAGTCAGAGCAGTGGTTATGTTTTTGGTCCTGGTGGTGCTTATGGTGGTTTAGCAGGGTCTAATAGGAACAATGGAATGATCATTAATTGTTCCAGTTCGGTTGAGATAAATGCTTATACTCCGAATTATCTTGGTAGACCAAATATTATTGGAGGACTGGTTGGACAAAGTACATCTGCCCTCATAAGCGAAAGCTTTAGCTCAGGCAATATAACAGTGAATTACCTTGGTGACATAGGGGGGTTGGTTGGTCAAAGTATTGAGTCAATCATCAACGAGAGCTACAGCACGAGCAACGTTACGTCAATTTCTATAAATACTGGAGGATTAATTGGCTATACTGAATCGTCAGTAATCTCTAAATGTTACGCCACAGGGGATGTTATTGGTAAATATGAGGTAGGAGGATTGATCGGTTACAGTAATTGGACAACGATCTCTTCATCTTATAGTACAGGTAATGTCAGCAATACGAGAAATAGTGATAGAACCGGAGGTTTTATGGGGAAAAGCATCTCTTCTACTATCTTAAACTCCTATAGTATGTCAAATGTGGAAGGGGGATCAGTGAGAGCTGGTTTTATCGCTTGGGATGCTTCCAGTACCATAACTAACTGTTACAGTACCGGGTTTGTGACAGGTGATAATCCTTTATATTCTAATGAAGCAGGTTTTATTGCCACAAACTATGAAACTACAATCAACAACAGTTACTGGGATATTGAGACTTCCGGACAGACGACGAGTGCCGGTGGCGAAGGGAGAACGACTGCTGAGATGACCTATCCCTATGCTGCTAACACCTATACAGGATGGGATTTTTCTACTCTCTGGGCTCCTGATACCTATTATCTACTGAATAACGGGTATCCAGTCCTGATCTGGGAAAGTCAAAATGTCGCTCCGGTATCCATTCCTCCAGTAATCGGTGATGGATCTCTAAACAATCCTTATGAGATAGCTAATCTGGAGAACCTCTACTGGATAGCAGAGAGTTCTACCCGTTGGGGATACAATTACCGCCAGACAGCTGATATAAACGCTTTGATCACCAGTTACTGGAATAACGGGGAAGGATGGGAGCCGATCGGTAATCAGACAACCCGCTTCACGGGTACTTATAAAGGACAGGGTTATACTATCCATTCCCTCTATATTGATCGTCCAGCATCTGATAACATCGGGCTCTTCGGTTATACTGATGGTGCTTTGATCGAGGATCTGAAACTGAATTATGCCTATATCACCGGACAGTACAGGGTCGGGGGGCTGGTTGGTTACAATTACAGCAGTGAAGTAAATCGCTGCTATGTGTCGGGAAATGTAAACGGGACTGCTCTCTACTCGGAAACAGGTGGCTTGATTGGGTATAATGATAATTCTATTGTCAGTCAGTGCTTTACGATAGGTAGTGTTTCCGGATCCCGGCAAATCGGTGGTCTGATCGGGATCAATGATTCCTCAACAGTCACCGATTGTTACAGCAGAAGCTCTGTAACAGGAAATAGAGGTGTTGGTGGTTTGATAGGAGTTAACGAAGCAGCTACAGTTTCTAATTGTTACAGCACGGGTAGTGTTAGTGGACTATCCTTATATACGGGAGGTCTGATCGCGATCAATGAAGGAACGGTGCTCAGTTCTTACTGGAATATTGAGACATCCGGGCAGGATAACAGTTCGGGAGGAGATGGAAGATATACAGCTCATATGACTCATCCCTATGCTGCCCATACGTTTGTTGACTGGGAGTTTGTTAATATCTGGGCTCCCGATACCGATTATGAGATCAATGACGGATATCCTGTTTTCTTATGGCAGACAGATGGGGAGATAATTCTATTCGCGCCGGCTAATGTTGTAGTTACTGTAAATAATGGTTTGATCTTTCTCTTCTGGGATCAGGTTGAAGGGGCTCATTCCTACCTTATTTATGCAGTTGAAGATCCTTATGCAGCCGATTGGGGTTTACCGATCGCGATCGTGGAAGTACCCATGTTCAGTGAGCCGGTAATGAATACCAAGAGATTCTACCGGATTACTGCCTCTACTGAACAACCAATTTTGATGAGAAGCCCCAGTAACTGGCAGAGAGCTCCGCAGGAGAGAAGGAGGAGCTCTACGAGAGGGTAAAAGGCGAGGGGAAGAGAGGACGAAAAAGTCTGCGGATGGATAGCAAGCCTCATCCACAAATGAACACAGATAAAACACGAATAAACAAAAATGAAAAAGCCTAAGGAAGTAAAGCAAGAAGATATAGATATTAGTTATGTAGTGATTAGTTAAATCCTGCGTAAAGAGCTGCTTTGCAGATTTATTAATGATGATTGCTGAATGCTGAGTTAAAAGCCTGCGGAAGGGGAGCAAGTCCATTGGGAGGAGAGCAGATATCGGAACGCTGGCTTTAATATGTTTCATCATCATTCATCACTTAGCATAAATTATCGCACCGGATGATCTATAACATCTGCGGTCCAAATGGAGCTTCGCTCCAAACCAGGGGTGGCAACCGAGAAATTGGCTTCCTTATCGTTGCTTCCGAGAGCGGCGAAGCCATACCTATCAAAATGGTTTCTTTGATTGGCGAAGCCAACTTAACAAAGAAAAACTCGCGGCTTTCCTTTCCTTGAATTACTTTCTTTTGAACCGTCAAAAGAAAGTAACAAAGAAAAAATCACCGGCTTTCCTTTCCTTGAATTACTTTCTTTTGAACCGTCAAAAGAAAGTAACAAAGAAAAACTCCCGGCTGTAAAATCAAGGGTTAAAAACCTTCTCAAGCCAGCTTCTTCCGATAAACTCCTCGCTACGCTCGTTGGACAGTATCTCCGAAGCAGGCTCTCGTACGGTTTTCTTCACACCCTTGATTTAAATGCCGGATGATCTATACCCACCCGCCACCCAAATGGAGCTTCGCTCAAAACCAGGGGTGGCAGGCTCCTGCCTGCCATTTCGAACGGAGTTCGAATATCTTTGGAGAGTATTTTTCGAATTTGATGTTTCCTCCTGCCTGTCATAAAAACTCGGTGAAGCAACAGAGGATAAGAATTACAGACTTAAGAATTTGTGGGAAACCCCCAAAATTCTCTGTTCCATAATTGACTGCTAAAATTCCCCAAAACCGCGTTCCACAGGTAAAAACCTCCTGGTGTTCATTAGTGAATAGATTCGAGGCAATTCGTAGAGTTCATATTATTGATAATTTTACTTGCAATTTGAACATCCTGGATTTTTTTGCCTTCATATTTTGGGTAAGGAAATAGAGATTTCGATCAGTACATTTTTCAGGTTTAAAGTATTTGTTAAAGAACGGAAAAGATGATGGTAAAGAAAAGTTTATTCAGAATGGTCTGGGAGATAATGACCGGGTTACGGTCGATATATCTGTTGGCGATCATATCGATAGCATTGGCAACATTCTTCCAGTTCATGGCACCGCTGGTAATCAGAATTACGATAGACTCCGTACTGGGTGGAAAACCGATAGATTTCCCATTCGGACTGAGCGACTGGGTAGAGAACTTTGTGTCCATACCATTACTTCTGCGCAATCTCTGGCTGGCAAGTCTGGCCATGCTGGTACTGACTCTACTGGCAAATAGTTTCACCTATCTGCGGGGGCGGTTGAGTGCCGTCTGTGCCGAAGAGTTTTCCCGCCGACTGAGAAACATGCTCTATGATCATCTGCAGAGACTTCCTTTTTCCTGGCACAGCCGGGTTCAGACCGGAGATATCGTGCAGAGATGCACCTCCGACGTGGATACAGTAAGACGCTTCTTCGGGATGCAGCTTGTCCAGGTCGGAAGAGGGGTTTTAATGATCGCCCTGGTTATCCCGATCATGTTCTCCCTGAGCAGGGAGATGGCTCTGGTTTCGCTGATGGTTGTGCCGATCATCATTGCCTATTCCTTCATCTTTTACAAGCGGATTCAGGTCCTGTTCAAAGATCAGGACGAGGAAGAGGGTTACCTGACCACAGTTCTGGAAGAGTCAATGAGCGGTATCCGGGTGGTAAGAGCCTTTGCCCGGCAGAATTTCGAGATTGAACGGTTCAACAAGTCGGCTGATGCCTATCGATATAAGAGCTACCGTTTGATCTATACACTCGCCTGGTACTGGTCAATGTCGGATATGCTCTGTATGCTGCAGATCGCGGCAGTTCTGATCTACGGAACCCATCTGGCGATCGGAGGGACGATCACTCTCGGGACTCTGGTAGTATTCATGACCTATACCGGATCAATGCTCTGGCCGATCAGAGAGATGGGGAGGGTCCTGACTGATATGGGGAGAGCGATCGTCTCGCTCAGAAGGATCAGAGAGATCCTGGAGACTGAGCAGGAGGACCAGGGTGGCAGCTATGAATTTCCGAAAGAGATGAGATTGCAGGGGAAAATTGAGTTCGAAAAGATCAATTTCTGTTACGATGAAAATCAACTGATCCTCAAAGATGTTGATCTGACCATCCAGCCGGGAGAGACAATCGCCATAATCGGAGCCACCGGTTCGGGGAAATCGACCCTTGTCCATCTGATCCCCCGTCTCTTCGATTATCAGGAGGGGGAGATAAGGATAGACGAGATTCCTCTCAAAGAGATAGCCCGGGAAGATATCCGGCATCAGATCGGGATAGTTTTACAGGAACCTTATCTCTATTCGAGAACACTGAAAGAGAATATCGCCATGGGGGTTAAAAACGCTTCCATGACAGAGATAGAGCAGATAGCTGAAGAATCAGCCCTGACCGAAACAATAGCCGATTTTGAACTGGGGTATGATACCATCGTCGGTGAGAAGGGGGTAACTCTGTCAGGCGGGCAGAGACAGAGAACTGCCATTGCCAGGGCTTTGATCCTCGATCCTCCGATCCTGATCCTTGATGATGCTCTCAGTGCAGTCGATTCGGAAACAGAGAAGATCATTCAGGGACATCTGAGAAGTAGAAAGAGGAGAGCGACGACGATCATTATCACTCATCGCTTTACTTCTCTCTCCATCGCTGACCGGATCATCGTGATGGAACATGGCCGGATAGTGCAGAGCGGCACTCATGGTGAGCTTATAGAACAGGAGGGGCATTATCAGGACATCTGGAGAATCCAGCATCAGTTGGAGCAGGAAGCGGGATGACGAGAGGGCGAACTGGCGAGTGGGCGAGGGGGCGGAAAACCTGCGGATGTCGATGCCAGTCAATAGGGAGATGAGCAAGCGTCGTCCACGGATGAACACGAATAAAATGAGTTTTTAGGTGTTAGGTTTGAGAGAGTCAGAAAAAATCCCTAGTTAGGATAGTAAGGAGAAGAGGTTAATCGTTAAGGGTAAGTTGAAAAAACTCTGGAGAGGAAACAGGGGATAAAAAAGTAAAGTGAAAAGAAAGGTAAAGAGAGATGCAGGACAGGATAGAAGATAAACAGTATCAGAAAAATATCAATCTCAAACTCTGGGGTAATCTGATCAGAGAAGGGAAAGCCTTTTATGGGATGATGGCTTTTCTGGGGTTGGTCATGATTATTCTGGCCGGTGCAGATGCCATAACCCCTCTCTTAACCCGCTATGCCATTGATAACTTTATAATTCCACAGAAATATCAAGGTTTATATCTATTCGGAGTGATTTATGTCATTTTAGTTCTCTTTCAGGCTTTCGGGGTTTTGATGCTCATTGCGGTTGCCGGAAAGATCGAGACGGGGATCAATTTTCATTTGCGAAATAAATGCTATCGGAAGCTGCAGGAGATGGAGTTTGCCTATTTTGACCGGACACCGACAGGTTGGATAGTAGCCCGGTTAACTTCTGACATATCGAGACTGGGTGATGTTATTGCCTGGGGTATTGTTGACTTTGTCTGGGGTGGAGCGTTGATGCTCCTGATGGGTCTATTCATGTTTCTCCTGAACTGGAAACTGGCTTTGCTGGCTCTTTCCCTCTTTCCACTGTTACTCTTTATCAGCAGTAAATTTCAGATCAGTATTTTGAAGAATTATCGCCAGGTCAGACGTTTCAATTCCCAGATTACGAGTAGCTTTGGAGAGGGGATCCACGGAGCGAAGACGACCAAAACCCTGGTCAGGGAAGAGGCAAATCTCGAAGAATTTCAGGAGTTGAACAGGTCGATGTTCAGATATTCGGTTAAAGCGGCAGTTAAATCGGCTCTCTTTATGCCGATCGTGCTGGTGATCTCGACTATTGCCACCGGTATGGTTCTCTGGTTTGGAGGAAGGCAGGTGCTGGCAGAAGTGATCGGCTATGGAACATTTGTCGCCTTCATCAGCTATACCCTGCAATTCTTCGAACCGGTGTCGCATCTGGCCACGATCTTTGCCGAGATGCAGAATGCCCAGGCAGCAGCAGAGAGGGTATTTTCTCTGCTCGAACTTAAACCGCAGATCCGGGACACCGTACCCTATACGGGAGAGTGGCAGGACCGAAAGATGAGAGGAGAGATCGAGGTCGAAAAGATCGATTTTGCCTATAAAGTCGGGAAGCCGGTCTTTCGGGATTTCTCGCTCCATATTAAAGCCGGGGAGACGATTGCTCTGGTCGGCGAGACAGGAACAGGGAAGACAACCCTGGTCAATCTGATCTGCCGCTTCTATGAACCACAAGCTGGCAATATCAAGATTGACGGTATAGAGTTAAACAAGATGCCTCAGGAATGGATCCATTCGCAATTGGGCTATGTTCAGCAAGTTCCGCACCTCTTTCAGGGAACGATCAGAGAAAATATTCGCTACGGTAATCTGGAAGCTACGAACGAGAAGGTTGAAGAAGCGTCCCGGCTGGTCAGTGCTCATGAATTTATTGTTAACCTGCCTGGCGGTTATGATTACAGGGTCGGAGAATCAGGTAGTCTGCTATCTACAGGGCAGAGACAACTGATCTCTTTTGCCCGGGTTGTTCTGGCAGATCCGGCATTATTGATCCTGGATGAAGCGACTGCTTCCATAGATACCGAAACCGAACAGTTGGTACAGAAAGCAATGCATAGCCTACTGGAGGGGAGAACGAGCATTATAGTAGCTCACCGGCTCTCTACGATCAGATCTGCTAACCGGATCATTCTCATGCATAAGGGGATGATCGTGGAGATGGGACATCATAAAGAGCTGATGAAGAAAAGGGGAAGGTATTTTGAGCTCTATATGAACCAGTTCCTAACCGAAGAGGGGGATAAGATCCTGGCGGGGTAGAATTTTATTATAAATGATGAATTATGAAGACAAAGGGCGAGTGGGTGACTTGGCGAGGGGGAGAAGAACCGGAAGAAGCAAAGCAGGAAGAGTGACAAGGTGACAGAGTAACAAGGTGACAAAGAAAAACCTGCGGCAGGTTAGCAAGTCCATTGGTAGCATAGCAAGATGAGATGTCTCGACTACGCTCGACATGGTAAAAGAAGTGTTAAGAGTTACGGGTTAAGGGTTATGAGAAAAGATAAAAAGATAGTTTTTTGTCACCTCGACTGGAGCGATACCTACTTCCTTGTCATCTCGACTGGAGCGAAGCGAAATGGAGAGATCTCATCACTGACCAACGATGAAGTTGAGCAGGAAGAGTGACAAGGTGACAGAGTAACAAAGAAAAACCTGCGGAAGGATAGCAGGCTGGAACGCTGGCTTTAGCCGGCAGGTTCACCGGCTTCAGACGGTCTCTGAGGATAAGTTAAAGGTTGGTGTTGTGTCAATTGAGTAGTGGCTCTAATACTAAGAAAAATTATGTCATATTCACCGGGAAAAAAAAGGAAGGAAGTTATGTTTGAGTTAAGAAGAATCAGAAAGGAAGATAAGGAGAAGATTCTG
>CAZSVG010000021.1:0-10063 GCA_964610195.1 uncultured Candidatus Cloacimonadota bacterium
GTCAGTAGTATTAATGAAACAATTGTTAGAATCGGGTGTTCACTTCGGTCATCAAACGCACAAGTGGAATCCGAAAATGAAAAAGTATATTTTTATCAAACGCAATGGCATTCACATCATCGACCTGAAGCAGACTGTTGATGCCATCAATGAAGCTTATATGTTCCTGAAAGAGGTTGCCTCCAAAGGTCATTACATTCTTTTTGTCGGAACAAAAAAACAATCTAAAGATGCTATCGAAGCTGCTGCCAATAAATGTGGCGCTTTCTATGTCAGTAATCGTTGGTATGGTGGCATGTTGACCAATATGCGAACCATCCGTCGTTCAATCAGCAAACTGGATTATTATGAGCAAATAGTAGAAGATGGCACGATCAATAGCTTTACCAAGCTCGAAGCCACCAGAATGAAAAGAAAGTATGACAAGATTGTCAAGGCGCTAGGGGGGATTCGTGGTATGGATACCCCTCCGGGAGCGGTTGTGGTTATCGATACCATTCATGAAGAGATTGCCGTTCACGAAGCCCGAAAGCTCAATATTCCGATCGTTGGTATGGTAGATACGAATAGTGATCCCGATCTGATTGATTATGTAATTCCGGCAAATGATGATGCTATTAGAGCAATCTATCTGATAACAGACATCCTAGCTGATGCTGTTATTGAAGGTAGACAGATTATGATGGAAGGTAGTGCTGCCCAGACAAAGGGAGAAGAGGGAGAAAAAGCTACAGAAGCTGTCAGTGAAAAACCAGAAGAGGAAATCATTGATGAAGATCTCCTTGCGGAAATAGAAAGAGAATTCGAAGAAGAAGATATAGAAGCCATAAAGGGTGAGGATCAGGTAGAAGTAAAGAAGGCGGAAGTAACCGATGTTGAAACAGAAGCCAAGAAAACTCCCAAGAAAAAAGCCCCAGCCGGAAAAAAGAAAGAAATCAAAGATGAAATAGTTTCTGAATAATTGAGTAAGCAACAAAAGAATAGATGTTTGATCATGCTGGGAATACTGTTAGAAAAATATCAAGCAGTCATTCTGATAAAGACAAATAAATAATCTAAGGAGATATATATGGATATTACAGCTCAAATGGTTAAAGAGCTCAGGGAAAAGACCGGTGTTGGCATGATGGATTGCAAAAAAGCACTCCAAGCTACCGAGGGAAATATGGAAGAAGCGATCAAGTATCTGCGTGAAAAAGGCATCAGCAAAGCTGCAACCAAGTCAGACCGAGAAGCCAAAGAGGGTAGAATACATTCCTATGTACACTTTAATAATAAGATAGGTGTGCTGGTTGAAGTTAATTGTGAAACTGATTTTGTAGCCCGAACTGATGATTTTGAAGAGTTATGCAAACATATCGCCATGCATATTGCTGCTTCAGCTCCCATTGCTGTTAGTGAAGCCGATTTGGATCAGGAGTTGATCAGAAAAGAGCGAGAAATATATTATAATAAAGCTATCAACGAAGGTAAACCGGAAAATATCGCTACCAAAATAGCTGATGGTCAAGTGCATAAATTTATCACCCAAAATTGTCTCTTAAATCAGGAAGATTTCCGAGAAGCAGACAGCACCGTTCAGGATGTTATTCACCATGCTGTTGCCAAAATGGGTGAAAATATCCAGGTTGCCAGATTTGTCAGATATTCATTAGGTGAGTAATATGGCAGACTTCTTCAAACCGGAAAAGATCCAAAGAATTATCATCAAGATCAGCGGAGAGTTTTTAGCCGGCATTAATCAGATTGGGTTTGATCAAGACATTCTGGAGCAGTTGGCTGAAGATATTATCTCTCTCAAAAAGATGGGATTGGGTATCGGCATCGTGCTTGGTGGTGGCAATATCTTTCGTGGTGGAGAAGAAGAAATTAAGGGGATAAACAGGATAACAGGTGACAATGTCGGGATGTTGGCAACTCTGCAAAACAGTCTGATCCTGAGCGATTATATCCGCAGAAAAAACTATCAAACAGAGGTTTTTTCGGCTATAGAAATAGATAGAATCTGCTCATATTATACTCCCAATAATGTGGAAAGAGCTCTGAGCGAAGGCAAGATCTGCTTTTTGGCAGGCGGTACCGGAAATCCATACTTTACTACTGATACTGCTGCTGTTTTAAGAGCCATTGAGTTGAATGCAGATCTGGTATTAAAGGGTACGAAAGTTAATGGAGTTTATAGTTCAGATCCTATGATTGATAAAGATGCCGAGTTTTTTGCAGAAATCAGCTATGATGATCTTTTGGCAAAGAGACTGAACGTCATGGATATGACTGCTTTCTCATTAGCCAGAGATTATCACATGGCAATGAAGATTTTTAACATAACCAAACCAGGCAATCTCAAGAATGCAATCTTAAAAAAAGATGAAGGAACCTACATATATTAGTAGTAGTGTTATAAGGAGTTTTCAATGGATAAAGTTATAAAGCAATTGGAAGAAAAAATGGGCAAAGCTATGGAAGCGATGGCTCATAGTTTCTTGAAATTACGTACAGGTAGAGCAAGTGTCTCGATACTGGATGATATAAAGATTAATTATTACGGAGAATTGACTCCGATCAAACAATTGTCCAGTGTATCTACCCCAGAAGCTCGCCTTATTGTTGTTCAGCCCTGGGATAAAACCACTCTAACCGATATAGAAAAGGCTATCCTGGCTGCTAATCTGGGAATAACTCCAGAAAATGACGGCAAAGTCGTCCGCCTGCCTTTTCAACCTTTAACCGAAGACAAGAGAAAAGAGATAGTCAAGCAGATCAGAAAGATTGCTGAAGATAATAAAATAGTTATCAGAAATATTCGCCGTGAAGGTAACGATATTGCCAAACAGATGGAAAAGGACAAGCTGATCTCGGAAGATGAATTGAAAAAATTGCAGGATGATATCCAGGAACTGACAGATAAGTGGGTTGAAAAGATATCTGATGCTGCAAAAAATAAAGAAAATGAAGTTATGTCGGTATAAAGAGGTCACAACAAGATGAGATATATAATTACCTCAGAATGTGTTAACTGTGGCGAATGCCTTGATATCTGCCCTGTGTCTGCTATTGTAGAAGGGGAAGATCAGCTATATATTACTGAAGCTTGCGTCTGTTGCGGAAAATGTGTTGAAATCTGTCCCGTGGAAGCGATTCGAATCAATAATAAGAAATAATCACCCCCCTTTAAATAAATTTTAGATTACCTCAAAAAATCCTTGCCTGATCAAAACACTTTTGCATAAGTGTCCTTTGTAACAAGCGAGTTGACGACTGACAGAGATTTTGGTCGTAACTGACCTTCGGTTAGTGTGTTAACTGTTACAATGACTTAAAGGTTGTTCACTATGAAAGTTATGATCGTCGGAAGTGGCGGTAGAGAACATGCCGTTGCCGACTCAATAGCCAGGAGCAGTCGAGTAAGCAAGGTTTATGTAGCACCCGGTAATGCCGGAATGACCGACCTTGCTGAATTGATCAATTACAGCGATTTCAAAGATCTTTATAAGGTTATTCTTGATAAACACATTGATTTTGTTTTTATCGGTCCTGAACAGCCTTTAAAAGATGGTCTGGTAGATTATCTCGATGATAAGGGTGTTCCAGTGATTGGTCCTACCCGTATTGCAGCACAATTGGAGACCAGTAAGATTTTTGCCAAAGATATCATGCATCGCTACAATATTCCGACTGCTGAATATCGGACTTTTTCAGAATATGAAACAGCAGCAGATTATCTTGATAGTGTCTCATATCCGACAGTAATTAAAGCAGACGGTCTGGCAGCAGGTAAAGGGGTTATCATCGCCAATAATAACGATGAAGCCATCTCTGCACTGCAGCAAATTATGCTTACTAAAGATTTCGGGAGTGCCGGGGATAGAGTTGTTATTGAAGAGTTTCTGAGTGGTTTCGAAGCCTCGGTTTTTGCTTTCACAGACGGTAGAAATTTCAAGACAACAATATTTTCTCATGATTATAAAAAGATCTTAGATGACGACAAGGGTCTTAATACCGGTGGGATGGGAGCTTTCGCACCTGTCGATTTAACACCCGAACAGATCAAAATGGTCGATCAACTGATCTTTGAACCTTTATTAAAAGGTCTAAAAAGAGAGTGTATCGAATATAAAGGGGTTATCTATGCCGGATTAATCTTCACCTCAGAAGGAATAAAGGTACTGGAATTCAATTGCAGATTGGGAGATCCGGAAACACAAGCCGTTCTTCCTTTGCTGGAAACTGATTTTATGGAAATCGGGGAAGCTATTGCCTGCAATCGAGTTGAGCAACTGCAACTAAGGTGGAAAAATCTGTCTTCAGTTAGTATAGTTGCTGCTTCAGAGGGATATCCGAGAAAAAGTGAAAGCGGAAAATTAATCACAATTGACGAATCAATCCGGCATGATGACTCCCTTAAATTATACTTCTCCAACGTTACCCGTCAACAGGATGGGCAATTACAGAGTGCCGGGGGTAGAGTATTGACTCTGACCGCCCTGGCACCATCCATCCCCGAAGCTTATGCAAAAGCTTACGCAAATATTGAAAAGATTAAATTCGCCAATATCTATTACCGGAGAGATATTGGTATAAAAAGATGAAACGTAACCACAGCCTAAATAAGGAGGCTCACGGTGCATAATTTAGTGGAAAACCGATGGTTTCAACCTCAGAGGCAGAATGATCATCATATTTTTGGTATAAAACACTACTTCCGATATCCAATTTATTTTTTGATAATAATCGCTATACTATTTACCTGCAGCGATCTGACTGCTTCACCATTCGAGATTATCAACCTCTCAGAAAGTGATATTACTCTTCATTTTACCATGCCTGATTTTGAGGTAATTGAGTTCGAGCATCAAGGAGCTATCTATCATCGAATTATAGGTGATTTGGTAACTTACACTTCTCAAGAAGGTTACCCACTCCTCCCCTACTTTTCAGAGAATATCGGGATCCCTATAGATGGAAACATAGAGTTAACCGTGGAAAATATCATTCAAACCTCAATTACTGATATTTTAATCTATCCTGTAGAGAAGTTAGTAATTGACGGTTATGAAGTTGATAATGTTTTCTATCGTGATCGTGCTGCGTATAACAGTTCTGAGGATTTTCCATCAGAGATCCTGAAGCAGGGAGTTGTCGCTTTTGCAGGAGATCGAAGATTCGCCAGTTTTGTTTTCAATCCTTTACGTTTCAATGCCCGGAACAAGCAGTTAAATATCATAACCGAGGCTACCATCAGGATCAGAATCCTTGGAGATAAGACTGCTAATCGAGACTGGATACCGGGAAGGAGTTATATTGACAAAGCGGGAGATATGTTCTTCCTCAATAATGAATATTCCATAAATTGGCGTAAACCACGAAATTTCAACCCTGACTACACACCTAATCGTTCCTTTGGAATCCATGAAATCCAATTCATCGTTGATAGTGAAGGTATCTATAAGGTCACCTATAATGATCTGGCCGATATAATAACTATCTGGGAAGAAGAATTTGGCTATCAGGTTGATTTCAATATCAATACAATTGATCCCCGATATCTGCAACTGGAAAGCAAGGATGGAATTATTCCCATCCACTTTATTGGTGAAAGAGACGGTTCTTTTGATCCCGGTGACTTCTTCGAATTCTTCGGAGATAGAAATTACGGGATCGATGGTTATTATGATACTTACACTGCTGAGAATGTCTACACTCTGAAAATCGTAGATCATTGGGGTGCCAGAATGGCCGTGGAAAATGGGGGAATTAGAGAGACCAATCCCAGCAACTATATTTTACCCATCTCATACGAATATACTGCTCATTTTGAACAACAGGATGCATATTATCCACTGGGTAACTACTCTCCCGCTCCCAGAGAAGACCTCTGGTTCTGGAAATCCATCAGAGCCCCGGATCTGGATGTAACCCCCTTTCATATCGAATATCCCCATCAGACCCATTTACGCAGTTTCTCAACTCAGGTTTGTCTGGTGGGATTAACATATCTCTCCGATAGTACTCAACCGGATCACCGTGCCAGAATTAGGATAAATTCCTCTTTTATCAACGATATCAGATGGTATGGACAGACTGATCAGATATTTACCAATCAATCACCATTACCGAACTTTTATCTCAATCATGGTGAAAATTACCTTTATATAGATATGCCAGGTGATACCCCCAGCGGAATAACCGAAACAATCCTCTTTGATTACCTGACCCTTACTTATTGGCGTGAATATAAGACCGATTCAGACTATATTCGCTTTACCCGCCCTGCTAACAGACCACTTGGTCTCTACCAATTCGAGATAGACAACTTCTCTACAGACCAGATCTCAATTTATAAGATCAATTCCGGATTTATGGAAAATCTGCAGATCGAGCCTTTCTCGGAAACAGGAGAAGCTCCATATAAGGTGACCTTCCAGGATGAAGTAGTTGCCCATAATATTCAATATCTGGCTTTGACTGAAGATCAGAAAAAGAGTCCCAAAGCGATCCGGCCACGGATACCTTCCGATCTGAAAAACCCGAATAACACTGCCGATTATGTCATCATTACCCCCAGAGAATTTGTGGATAATGAAGGAACTCAACTTTTTAAAACTACCTGGGAAAACCGGGGATATCTAGTCAAAGTGGTCGATGTAATCAATATCTTTGATGAGTTCAATTATGGGATCAGATCTGCCCAGGCTGTTAAAGACTTCCTTACTTATGCCTATCACAATTGGAACATTCCCATGACCCACGTCTTGTTTCTCGGTAAAGGACTCAGTGATGAGCGAGATAATAGTGTTTATCGTAATATCAATCACATCCCTTTCAAGAATATCTGGACTTCGGCTGTGGGGGCTACTCCCAGTGATAACTGGTTTGCCTGTATTGTTGGAAATGATCCGGTGCCAGATATCAATATCAGCCGGATAACTGTCTGGAATGCCGAACAAATCCTTCCTGTAGCAGAGAAAACCGTTCATTACCTGGAATCTCCCAACTATGAAAACCCCTGGCAATCAACGATCACTCTGGCCTCAGGAGGAAAGATTACCGACGCTACCGATGTTTTTGCCCAGGCAAGTGAAGCAATCCGCCGGAAATGGATCCCCAAAGATTATAATGTCATCAGGGTTTATACCAACACCCAAACTGTTTCCAATCAATATCTTGGTGGAACATTCAAACTCAAGAATACCTGGGATGCCGGAACTCTTTATGTCCAGTTCTTTGGACATGGGGGTGGGCGTATCTGGGCTGATTATAATCTGCTGAACAACAACGATATCGTAACCCTGAACAATAGCAACTATCCATTCGTGAATAGTCTTTCCTGTTATCCTTCCGACTTCTCAAGGCCAGGTGCCGGTAGTATTGGAGAGACCATGGTCCTGATCCCGCAAAGGGGAGCAATTGCCCATTATGGGACTTCCGGACTGAGCTATACCAATGCCAATCAAACTATGGCCAATCATATGACTGAAGCCATGTTCCGCCGGGGTTTGAGTAATTTAGGTGATATTACCTCCTATACCAAAGCCAGAGTTTATGCCACTGTTTTTGGAATACCACAACTGGCAATGACACATGGAGCTTTGATGTTTGGTGATCCAATGATCAGCTATGACCTTCCCCAAGATAGAGTTCAGGTCAATCTCAATAAATACAACATCACAGAAGGGGATACGCTGCGGATAAATGTTCAGATGGGTAATGATATCCTCTATGCCCGTTTTCTGATCCAGAATGAAAATGAGATAACCCAGAATATTCCCTTTGACATGCCGGTTGTGAATGGAAACTTTCAAACCAGTTATGTGGTCCCCGTAACTCCCCAGAACATCTATACCCGTTTGGTAAAGATCTATGGTTACGGTCCGAACAGACAGGTTCTGGGAATGACCAATTATACCGTCGGGAAAGCTGCTGTTGTTGATAATACTACGATTCCGGAAACCCTGACATCTGCTGATTCCGTTTATATTGCTGCCCGTTTCTTCCATGAACATGGCATTGATTCCGCTGTATGCCGCATCGGGTCAGCTGAAAGAACGATGGTCTATGATACCGAAAATAACAGATACATTACTGCGAATCCCTTCCCACCATACAATCCCACCCCTGATCCGGTTACCTATACTTTTTCGATCACCACCGGTAATGATCAGGTCGTTACTTCCGATCAATTTACTTTTTCTGTCATCGGCCCTGATCTGGCGGTAAATTTTTTGGAATTGTCGAGTTTTGATAATGGACCGGCGATTAAGGTCCATATCAAGAATTATGGCCCTCAAGCCTCACCCCCGACTATTCTCAGATTAACCAAGATCTCTGGTGGTGAAGAAACTACCTTGAACAACAAAAACATCCCTGCTATCCCAGGAATGGGCGATACCTGGTTCTATGTCCCCTTTGAACCACAACAGGGAGTGATGACTTTCCGGGTCAGAGTAAATCCCGAAAACTCCTTCGGCGAATATGCAACAACCAATAATGTGTTAGTCTCCGAACAATATACCCTTAATATGTTTTATGCCGGGGTCCAGGCATTGACAGTTCATAGTCTGGATGGCAACCTACGGTGTGATTTCCCTGCCGGATTATTGACCGAAGAGGTAATTTTCTATATCAACAGCAGTCCCTTCAAAGAACCATATAATCAACCCGATGTAAATAAAATTGCCCTGGCAAATAACAACCTTTCACAGACCTATGAGATTGGAATATTCAATGAGACAGCCCTTGACGATACACTGGGAACACTCCCTGATAATAAGCAGCTCAGATTGACTTTTAATTATAATCCTGACGATAGCAACAACATAAGTTGGGAAAACGAGGGGACTTTCTCACTCTATCGATGGATCCCGATATTTAATAAATGGATCCATCAAGGTGGCTTTATATCTACAACGAACAATCATGTATATCAGGATATCAGACGAATTGGCACTTATACGATACTCCGTAATAATGACCGACAGGTCCCCAACATAACAGCAAATGTCCAGGATCAGGAGTTCACCTTTGGAGGATATGTTTCAGGAACGGGTATAATCTCTTTTACTCTGGCGGATGCCAATGGAATTGATATCTTCGATAAAGGGATCGAAATGTTCCTCAATGGAGTTCTTGTGGATGAGACGGATTATACAATCGCGGCCAATCCCCAGAACCTGACCTCGATTCCGATCAAACATCAACTAAACCTGGAAGCAGGTAACTATACTCTATCAATATCATGTGCTGACGTCAACGGGAATTTCCAATCCCGAGATATTAACTTCCTGGTAAATGATACCTTTGATGTTATAAATCTGGCAAATTATCCCAATCCGGTAGTCACTGAAACCATCGATCCGGTTAATCAAAACCGGAATCGTTTTACCTATGTCCTGACTGACGATGCGGACGATGTTACGATCAAGGTCTATACTGTCAGCGGCAGATTGGTCAAGACATTCAGAAACCTTCCTTCCGGTGTGGGTTACCACGAATATCCGAGAACCGTTTTAGGGTGGGACTGCCGGGATGAAACCGGGGTATTCCTTGCTAATGGGGTCTATTTTTACAAGATTGTTGCCCGAAAAGGTAACAAAAGTGTTGAACGCGTGCAAAAGATGGCTATTGTAAGATAAAACAAATGACCCAAACTGAAGTCTATTTTCCACACAACTGTCATCCTGAGTGTTCTGCTGTCTGCTTCTTGCTTGACTATACAGCAGAATGTATCGAAGGATCAGGGATCATAGACTAAAGTCCATGTTACGAAATGTTTAAGCATGTATAGTCATTCGGAGGTTTCATGAAAAAATTAGCTGTTGTGCTTCTCATAATGATTTCGGTTACAATCCTTTCTGCCGGAAGATATGCTGGTGATTTTCTGGAAATTGGTTCGGGAGTTAGAGCTCTCGGTCTGGGGGGAGCATTCACTGCTGTCGCCAATGATGGCTCGGCAATATACTGGAATGCTTCCGGTATATCCCAGCTCAAGAGGATCGAAATTGGATTGATGAGATCTTATCTTTACGGAGGTCTGGCTTATTATGATCATATCACTTACTGTCAG
>CAZSVG010000022.1:0-8999 GCA_964610195.1 uncultured Candidatus Cloacimonadota bacterium
GTGTTAATACGGAAACAATGCAATCAATAACAAATCATGGCTATATACTGGCAACTTTTCTTGTGGTAGATAGTAATAATGTACTCTGGTTTAATACAAGAGAAGATACTATTTTCCCGGCGGACCCTCCTTTCTTAGTCTTTATTGATGAAATTTTTACAATAGAAAACATAAGTATTTACTATATGAATTTCTTATCGTATCACTTAAGTATTAATGGTAGAGTTATTAAAGCTATCTATCCAGATATTGATGGGTTTTGGATTGGAACTGCCGAAAGTTATTTTGATGGTAGATCCGAAAATTCAGTTTTTTTCTATGAAAATGAAGAGATCAGCTATATCTATAATACCTCAAACAGTGATTTACCTCATTCGGAGGTTACTGCTATTTTTAAAGATGATAATACTCTCTGGATAGGTACAAAAGGTGGCGTAGCCAGAGTAATTAACGAAGAGTGGGAAGTATTCACAACAGATAATTCAACGTTACCTTCCAACAGAATAAATTATATTTTCAAAGATTCCGGTTCAAGGATATGGTTTATTTCAGATAATGGTATTGCAGTCTATGGTCAGGAGTTGGGAGTGGTGCATGAGTTATCGGAACCAACACCTGTTTTAACTCTATATCCTGCTTATCCGAATCCTTTTGTTTTAAGCAACTCTTCAAAAGAAGCCGGAGGGATCAATATCAGATATCACCTTACCCAAGAAACTCATATCAAAATAGATGTCTTCAATATCAGGGGGCAGCATATAGTTAATATTGAGGATAAATTTGGAGTTAAGGGCGAACACCTCAGTATTTGGCAGGGAGATGACAGTAATGGTAAAATAGTCTCTCCCGGAGTCTATTTCTATAGGATAGAGACAGAACAAGCATCTGATACCGGTAAAATCTTGCTCATGAGATAAATATCAATTCCCACCCCGCCACCCAATTGAAGCTTCGCTTCAAGACCTGAGGTATCAACTCAGGCTATAATGAGATGTCTCGACTGCAGTTAGTTCCGCTCGACATGACAAAGATCTAATAGTGCTATAATGATAATAGGATAACACATTCAATTTAATTAACCGGTCAAAACATCCAAAATGAACACTATTTCCTTTTTTCACCTCGACCTTTCCCTTCTTGTCACCTCGACCTTTCCCTTCATGTCACCTCGACCTTTCCCTTCTTGTCACCCCGACCGAAGCGGAGAGGTCTCATAACAGACTAACTATGAGTATATCTAGTCGGAACTTCATAACTCAACATTTATCATTCAGAATTGCTTTTTATATTCTTTTTTCTTTTTGACCGCAAAAATAAGTAGCAAAGGAAACTCTCCGTCTTACAGGATAACGGCGCAAAAACTTCTTGAATTTGCTTCTTTGGATAAAATCCCCGCTCCGCTCGTCGGACAGTATCTTCGAAGCAGATTCTCGGACGGTTTTTTTCTTCGCCGTTGCTTGTATGCCGGATGATCTATCCCCCCCCGTCACCCGATTAGAGATTCGTTTTAATTCCCTTACTAATGGTGGGATCACTCTTTTTCTACAGGGAAAAGATTTGACATTAAAAGCCCTTTTTAGAGAGATGTGCATATAAAATCATTAAAATAAAAGGAGTCAAAAAATGGCTGTAATCAGAGCATTTAAGGGTTTCAGACCGCGAAAAGATATGGTGGATAAGGTTGCATCACCACCATATGATGTCGTTAATAGTGAAGAGGCAAGAGAGATAGCAAAAGGGAAACCGTACAGTTTCCTGCATGTAGTGAAGTCTGAGATAGACCTGCCCGAAGATACCGATCCTTATAGTGATATCGTTTATCAGAAAGCCAGAGAGAATCTACACAAAATGATCGATCAGGGTATTCTGGTAGAAGACCAAGAACCTTCCCTGTATCTCTATCAACAGCAGATGGGAGATCACAAGCAAATAGGCATTGTTGCCTGTGCCTCGATTGAAGATTATGAGAAAGATATCATCAAGAAACATGAATTGACCAGAGCGGATAAAGAGAACGATCGGATTAGGCACGTTGATACTCTCAATGCCAATACCGGTCCTGTCTTCCTTACCTATCCGGCAGTCCCTGAGATCGATAATCTGATTGCGGAATTGATCAAAAAAGAACCTGAATATCATTTCCAGACCGACGATTCTGTTTACCATACTCTCTGGCATATCTCCGATAAAGAGGTAATAGACTTCTTTACTAAACAATTCGCTCAGATCCCGGTTCTTTATGTAGCTGACGGTCATCATCGTTCAGCTTCAGCATTCAAGGTTGGTCAAATGAGAAAAGCAGCTAACCCGAATCATACAGGAAATGAAGAATATAATTTCTTTCTGGCAGTACTTTTTCCGGGAGAGCAACTGCAAATTATGGACTATAACAGGGTAGTAAAAGACCTCAACGGTTTGACAGAAGAGGAATTCTTACAGAGAGTCGGCGAAAAATTCCATATTGAAGGAATGCCTCTCAATACTCAATATAAACCGGAAAAGAAGCATACTATGGGCATGTTTCTGGCCGGTAAGTGGTATAAGTTATCTCCAAAAGAGGGGACATATTTCCCCAATGACCCCGTTAAATCTCTTGATGTCGCCATCTTGATGGATAACCTGCTCAGTCCGGTACTCGGTATCGGCGACCCCCGCAAAGATAAGAGAATCGACTTTGTCGGAGGAATCAGGGGTTTGAAAGAACTGGAAAAACGAGTAAATAGTGGAGAAGCGGTTGCTTTTGCCATGTATCCGACCTCAGTGCAGGATCTGATGGAAATTGCCGATTCCGGAGCTATCATGCCACCTAAGTCGACCTGGTTTGAGCCGAAATTGAAATCGGGAATGATTATTCATTTTCTAACATAGATGCCCAATAACAATAAAAATCAGAAATACTTCCTGGAGAGTCTCGGCTGTCCCCGCAATTTAGTCGATAGTGAATTTTTTGCCGGTTTGACTGAGCAGGGGGGATACAAGCAGACAGAAAATCCTGCAGAAGCAGATCTAATCATAATCAACACCTGTGGTTTTATCAAGGATGCCAAAGAGGAATCTATCGAAAGGATCCTGGAACTGTTAGAGTTCAAAAAGAATATACCAGGTTGTCGTCTAATTGTCACCGGGTGTCTGGTGCAAAGATATCAGTCCGGATTACAAAAAAGCATCCCGGAAGTTGATCATTTTGTCGATCTGAAGGATTTTAAAAATTTTGCTGAACTGTTAGCTCTTCCTGATTTTCTGATGCAGCGATCTTCTCTGGAACCTCTCCCCTATGCCTATCTGAGAATTTCTGATGGTTGTGATAACTGTTGTAGTTATTGTGCCATTCCGGCAATTCGGGGTAAAGTTAAGAGTGAATCAACCGCTACCCTCATCGAGGAGGCAAAGAGTCTTGCCGATAAAGGGATCAAGGAACTTATCATCACAGCAATGGACATCACCCAATACGGAAAAGACCTGCCGTCCTCAAACAACTTACAGAAGCTTCTTGATAAACTGACAGCAATTACTGGAATTGAATGGGTCAGGCTCCTCTATCTTCATCCGGCTCATATCACCCCCGATTTACTTTATCTTATCAAAGATAACCATAAAATTTGTCAGTATCTCGATATCCCGATCCAGCATATCAACGACCGAATCCTCAGAAACATGAATAGAAAGATCACCCGGCAAGAGATCGAAAAATTGATTAACATGATCAGAGATATCTTACCCGGGGCAGCCCTAAGAACGACACTGATCACTGGTTTCCCCGGAGAAACCGAAGAAGAGTTTAAAGAGTTAGTCGAGTTCGTGAAAGTGACCAGATTCAACCGGCTGGGTGTTTTTCAATATTCCCGGGAAACAGGAACAGCAGCTTATGGCTTACAAGGGCAAGTCCATCATCAGACAGCACTCCGCAGGAAAAGGGAGTTGACAGAATTGCACAATTCTATTTCAGAAGAATTATTGAAGAGTTTTATCGGACAGACTGTTGAAGTGTTGATTGACACTGAATCTGCCGACAGTAGTTTTCTTCTGGAAGGGAGAACCCGTTATGATGCTCCGGAGATAGACGGAATGGTCTTTATAAAAACCGGAAAGGGGAATGTTGGCGATATAGTCCGGATCAAAATAGATGAGAGCCTGGAACACGACCTGATCGGTCATATAGCTGGCTAAACTCAGTAAGAGGAGTAATTATGAAGAAGTTGTTCAGCGGAGTGAAACCCACCGGAGATTTACATCTGGGAAACTATCTCGGTGCCATCAGACAATGGGTAAAATTACAGGATCAATATGAATGTGTTTATGGTATTGTTGACTATCATGCCATGACTGCCACTTATGATCCCACTGTTTTGCAGGATAATGTTTTTAAGTGTGCCTGTAATTATCTTGCTTGTGGACTGGTACCCGAAAAATCTACTTTGATGATCCAATCCCATGTCAAATACCATCCCGAGCTTACCTGGATCCTCAATTGCCTCACACCCGTCTCCTGGCTGGAAAGGGTTCCCACCTACAAAGATAAATGTCTTCAGCAAGCTGATAATATCAATATGGGACTTCTTGACTATCCCGCTCTGATGACGGCAGATATCATCATCTATAAGGCTGAATTCGTTCCGGTCGGAGATGATCAGGTTCCTCATCTGGAGCTTGCTCGGGAGATCGTCAGAAGATTCAATTCCACATTCGGCTATGTCTTCCCCGAACCTCAAGCCATCACCGGGAAAAGGATCAAAGGGTTGGATGGAGCCGATAAGATGGGTAAATCCCTCGACAACTGTATCTATCTCTATGAGACGAAAGAACAGATCTGGGCTAAGATTTCGAAAGCCATGACTGATCCTGCCAGAGTGAAGAGGAGTGACCCAGGTAATCCGGAAGTCTGCAATATATTTACCCTCCATAAGCTATTATCGACAGAGACAGTTCAGCAGGATGTTATCGAAGGGTGCACAAAGGCTACTATTGGCTGCCTGGAATGTAAACGATGGTTAACCGAAGCCATAGAAAAAGAGATCGCCCCAATCAGAGAAAAGTATCTTCATTACTTAAGTAATCCTCATAAGGTGGCAGATATTTTCCATCATGGTAACGATAAAGCCAATAAATTTGCAGAAACGACCATGAAAGAGGTTTATGAAAAAGTCGGTTTCAACTATAAGTTCCTGCAGCAATTATAACTATTTCTTTAAACTCAGATTTAACCTCTTATAACAATTAACGGATGCTTGATCTTTGAAGAATGGCAGGTGATAATTTCCAAGGTCTGGTTATTTGAGCTTTTACCATAACAGGAATTATCCAGCAAGAGCTCTGGTTAACCATTAGGGAACCCTGTAGTCGGCTAGGTCCGACTACAAGGTTCCCTTATGGTATCCCGGGGTAATTAGTTTAAGCGATTAGAGTTATCCTGATAAGGTCAAAACGCTGGAAAAAATTCAGTTATCTTTATGCAAGATAAGTAGTTAGCTATTATAACCACTATTTTACTCAAAGAGTTGTCACTGACCTCTATTTCGGTATTAACTGCTTATTATTTAATATTTTAGATGTTTTGCGTTAACAACGTGATTGCTTAACTTAAAGTTCTATTGATACTTACGCGTTTACCTCCTATTTCAACAAGAGCATCTTGTTGGTTAAAATATCTTTTTTGGTAGTCAATCTGTAGAAATAGATCCCCGATGGCATATTTCTACCTCTTTCATCTTTACCTTTCCAGACAAGGGAATGACTTCCAGCTCTCAGATAATCATCCAGGAGAGTTTTTACTCTTTGTCCTTTAACATTGTAAATATCGAGGCGAGTTTTAGTATTATCCGAAAGAAAGAACTCGATAATAGTTTCAGGATTGAAGGGATTGGGATAGTTCTGCTTCAATACAGTAGTTTTTCCGGATATTATATGGTTTTGGTCAGAATCAAGACCAGAGAAATCGATATCTAGTGAAGTATACATGACATTACCACCGGTATTGGGACCATTACCAATGATATAAGAACCGTAATCATTCTGACTGTAGAAGGCAAGATGAATCCTGAACCAATTATTTCCCAAGTCTTCCAGATGATCAGCCAAATACCAGTAAACCGGAATCAAACCATCGAATTCCGGGGTTTCTATGGAATTAAGGCAAATAGGATCTGACCAGATGGCTCCATAATCATTGGAGATCATGATATAAGTTTCGGGGACATTAGCCCAGACCTGATATTCATCATCACCAAATTCGTTATAGAGTCGAGCCCGTAAGCTTCCCTGAAAGAGAGCCACGATTCGAGGGCCATCCTGGATAATGCGGTGATAGTTCTCATTGATAAGATCCTCGGTATTCCACCAATACACCGGATAACTAGGGTTGATAATCAAATCACCCTGATCGTCATATTCGGGTGGAATACTCCAGGGAAGATAAAGAGAACCGTCAGCATTCCTGGGAAAGAGATCGGTGATAATAAACTCTTCAGATGCTCGTTCAAATTTGATATGTTTGATCGTGGTCATATCAGGAAACCATGAATATTCTTCTGTTGTCAGGATAAACATCGCCAGAAAATGATAATTGTTCTGCTCATCTATGATCGTATTGTGCCTTCTGCTATAGATCGGAGTATAACGCATGTCCTCGAAGGGATTATTATCCGGTCCGACAAAATAATCATCAGGATTACCGACAGGTATCGAGACATCAGCAGTAAAAACGGTCCAATCACCCTCGCCATAATTATCATTTTCCAACACAAAGACAAAATTATGGAGATCGTAAGGATCGCTGGATACCGAATCAACAGTATGTCCGACAATAGCAATATGTCCGCTATGCCGCGAAGTTATGGACGATCGAAATGATCTGGTGTTAGTAATCTGAGGCCAGTCGTCCAATTGCGGAATCGTCACATAAGTCCACTGATCTTCATCAAACCCATTAAGATCAGAAGGATGAGAAAAATCAGCATAGGCAATGATCACATTACCATGAGGGAAGTTAACATCAAAATCTTCCATATTTTTGGCAACTATGTAAATTCTCTGCTGATTCGCCTGAGGAGAAGGGCCGATATGTACCGCTGGATAGACAAACTCCTGATCGATCAGATCACCTATTGATAGCGGATTATAGATTACTCCATAAGGGGTATACCAGACTCCCGGTACTCCAATCAAATCGTAAGCATCATAAGTCAAAGAGATCTGGCAGCAATCAGGTTCATCGAGATTAAGATGTTGAAAGGCAACAAAAGGATCTCCGGTCTCCATATCAATGTCAATACCAGAAAAACCCTCTGCACTAATTCCATCATGATACAGCAGAGAAGGACCAGTGGTTATCATTCCGTTTTCAAGATAAACATAATAGAGTCTTTTTGACCCATCAATCATGGTAATGGCCTGGAAAACAAGGTAGATACCACCTCCGGAATGAATACCGGCCGGGCTGGGTTGCATACGAATCGGGATAGAATCGAAAGAACCGGGAAAATAGTCATAATAAGAACCCATTATGCCTAACGGTAAGGTATGGAAAACAAAATCGGGTGGACTATCCCGGACTCCTTCTCTAATCGTTGATAAAGGATGACCATCTTTCCCGCTAAACAACATACTCTCCACAACTTGATCACCATATAAGTTGTTTCCAGAAGAATGGAAGCCAACTATAATAGTAAAAAGAAGAGTAATAGTGATTATTATTGATCTACGAATAGTATTCATTTTTCCCCCTAATTTACTACTTGTGCGAACAGTAAATTCATCATCCACTCTCTGCAAAACACTTCATTTGATGATGAAATACTACTAATAAAGCCCCAAAATAGACGTTTAAATGCTCGACTTAACTTCTCACCCTTGAATCTATAAACGACATTTTCGATTGATATATCAAATACTGGAAAACAGTAATGATATTCTCATTCATCCAAAAAAACTAATATAGTACAAAGGTTATTTTGTCAAGAATAATCGAACTGAGTATTAAACCTTATCGGGAGAACTCGACCGGCCTGTCTACCACTCTCCGCTTTAATTAATAAATCTAATTTATTAAAAGTTGTTGAAGCGGAAAAGACCCTTATGTCATCTGCCAGATACAGATCATTATGTTGTTTTGTCTTGACAGAAGGATTGTAATCGTTGTTTTTAGCTTTATTAAATAATAGTGGCATAGGTTATAATGAAGAAAAGTTGCCGGCTAAAACTATTGATAATTTTGGCCTTTATACTGTTAATCGGTTCTATAAGCGGAGAACTATTTGGCCAGGCTGACATTGTTCGGGTCAGACGAATAGTATTTGACGGTAACCAGCATTTTTCTTCGGCTCATTTGCGCTCTTTGATGGAAGTTCGCTCCAAATCATTGATTGATCAATTTTTGATCTGGAAGAAAGATCCGATATTTGAAGAGAGTGTACTTGAGGGTGATTTACGCAGGATAGAGAGAAACTATCAAAGGGCGGGTTATTTAAATATCAAAATCGGGGAACCGGAATTAATCTATAACCGTCCCGGAACAAGAGTAACAGTGAAAATCACCCTGGAAGAGGGGATCAGGGTCAGAGTTCGTAATATTGATTTCCGTTTCCCGGAGAGCTCATCCTCGACTTTTAAAGATGAACAGATCATCGCTTTGAAAAGAAGATTAAATCTAAAAGAACACTCCCATTTCCGAGATCTTGAATTTCGCGATGATCTGAATATCATCACGCTCTACTTCGATGGTTTTGGTTATCCATTCATTAATGTGAATTTTGAACTCTTTCTAACTGATTCGGAAGAAGAAGTAGATATCACATATCTGGTCAATCCAGGACCAAAAGCTTATATTGGAGATGTATATTTCAGCGGTTTGAATAAAATCTCGGAAGATCAACTCACCGGAATACTTAATGTTCGAACCGGCCAGGAATATGGTCGTAAAAGGTTGGAACAAACACGAACTCGATTGCAGTCCCTGGGAGTATTTCAGTATGTCAGTGTCAATTTAAGATTGGACAGTGTTCAGG
>CAZSVG010000022.1:9009-9919 GCA_964610195.1 uncultured Candidatus Cloacimonadota bacterium
GGTACTTGTAGAGATAACAGTCCGGGAAAATGATACAGTTTTATTGAATTTTGGGGTTGGTTATGAAGCTGAAATTGATGAAATAGATAAAATGTCCGATTTCTTCCAGGAAAGGCGTTTCCGATATTTTGCAGAGATAAGCAGACTGAGATTTTTGGGGGGATTGAGAAAGGGAACTCTTTTAATCAAACGTTCCTACCTGGAGCCGATTCATGTTAACTTCAAACTTTTTCAACCGGCATTTCCAACCATCCATTCCAATGTAATCTTGAATCCTTTCTATCGTCAGGAAAGAGAACCCGGCTATAGAATCAAAAGAATCGGAGGTAATACAACCCTGAACTACCGTGTTTCGGGTAGGACCAGCACATATCTGACTTACACGTTTGAAGACAATAATCTGATCGCCAGTGCTGAAACCTCTGAAACTTCTCTGTCAGACAGTCGCAATTTCTCAGATATTCCGGATTGGAATTTCAATCAGGAAGATTTCTCTAATACCTTCAGAAATGATTACTTTACAGAGGGTTATTACAATAGAAATATATCAGACTCCCCCAAATACTATCGTAAATCGTATATTACCTGGGGGGTTTTAAGAGATTCTTCCTACCCGGCATTCTATCCCCGCAAGGGTTCTCTACTCTCCAATGCAATAACCTTATCCGGAATAGGTTTTGGCTCGGATTTCCGGTACTTAAGAGTTATCTCAGAAGGTCGACTGTATCAGGCAATAGCACCTGATCTGGTTCTCGCCTTACGATTGAAGGGTGGGGCTATAAAGGGTCTGGCTGAAGGGGAATATATTCCGATAGAGGATCGGTTTTATGCCGGTGGAACTTACTCGGTCAGGGGTTGGAGCCGTTCTGATATTGGGCCAAAATCAGAAGAAGGTCAACCTCTGGGTGGT
>CAZSVG010000023.1:0-5355 GCA_964610195.1 uncultured Candidatus Cloacimonadota bacterium
TTTAACGGTAGATAATGTTTATGCTGAAGTCACGGTTTCTCCTGCATTATTAAGAGAACAGGCAGTGTCAGCAATACCAACTATCAGAGAAGAGAGATATCGAGAGGTGCCTGATTATGCCTTTCATATTTCACCCCTCAATATCATGACTTCCTATTATGATTATTTCCCCGGTTCTTACAGATCTATCCCGATCAGGATCCAACCGTCTCCAGCTGGTATGCATGCTGGGGGTGGTACCTATATAATCTTTCAGGCAACTCCCACAGCCGGAGGTGTAAGGAGGATCTTCTATGTTTATATTGTAAATGGGGTAATCGTAGACGGACCTTCTATGATTGCCCTGCCAGGGACGAGTGCGGAAGGATTTCCAGGATTCGATATCGATCAAGTTACCGGAGATCCTCTGGTATCCTGGCATGGAGCTAATCCGGCAAACCCGTCATTTTTCTATTGTACATTTACCTTTGATCTATATGACCTAATAGGTGTTTCCGGGCTTTGGAATTCAGTATACGGAGTTATTAACAATCCGTATACAATTGATGGTCATCCAAATCAGGAGTTTATCTGGCCTTATGTCTATATAGGACCTTCTCCGAATCCCGGTCAGAGGAGAGTTTATATCACGGCTGATAATTATGCCCAAAACATTCATAATAACCCATGTGAGAACTCCATTATTGCCTTTGCCGATTTCAGTCATCCTAATAACCTGGATATGTACAATCCCAATCATTGGACACATGTTACTGTACCACAGCTTGATAACTGGCGAAATTTAAATGTCAGGCCTTTTAAATCTTTTACAGTATCACGGGATACCGGAAATATTGCTGTGATGGGTCATACAACAGATCTCGACGGTGATTTTGCGTACAATCCGAACGATTTATTGTTTCTTTTAGAGAACAGCAATTATGGGGTAGGGACTTGGGATCTCTATACAGAAGATCCGACCATACCGGTGGATAATCCGAACGATTATTTTATCGGAGATGGTAATGTACCTTTTCAGGATATGCGCTATTCGCTTATGTATAGTCGAAAAAATACAGTCGTTGATGATGAGGGTAATTATCACTTCGCAGGTTTATATACTTTAAGAACTGAAGAATCTACCTGGTATCCCAATATGAGTACGATAAAACACATTAAATTCAATACTGATACAGAAGAGTTTATCGTCACAGATCTCTATCCCCGTAACGATGACGGCTCTTTTTATCTTCCCTGGTATTTCCCACCCGGAGAATTTGATCCGATAATCAACTATAGTTATCCTGTTTACTGGTGGAATACAGACGACATTTTCCATGAGAACTACACGAGGATCATTTCCAGTGGTCCCAGGATGGTTGTCCTCTTTCAGGATAGCACGAAAGCCAGAATGTATCATGTCTTTGGATTTGATGAATATGCTCCCTGGGCTAATGCCCCCGAGACCTATATCATGGTCTCCAGTGATTATGGTGAAACCTGGTCAGATCCGATAATTATAAGTTCCGTTGAAACTCCTGAGTTAGCCGGATTGATACCTGCTTATTGGTATCTGGGAGATGAGATGGAACACCTGAATGATGATTGGTACCGGATCCATTGTTTCTTCTATAGCCAGAATTATTACGGTTCATACATTCAGGGAAACGGACCCAACACCGGTGGCTCTCTTAAATATACCTCGATAGATATTGAATTTCCAACCATGTCACCATACCCCGCTCCCAGAAATCTGAATGCTCTGGCTGGAGATGAAATGGTTGAGTTGAACTGGACAATTCCATCTTATGCCAACCCCCTTGGATATAACATCTATCGTGATGATTTTCTATTGAATTCAACCTTGATCACCGAAACCAGTTATGTTGATATTGACGTGGAGAATTTTATCACTTATAGTTACTTTGTTACGGCAGTCTATAGTGCTCAAGAATCTGAGCCTTCTATAGCTCTGGCAGTTACCCCTCTGGCCAGGCCAATAAACCTGACAACTCAGGCCGGTGATGGAACAGTGGAGCTTAACTGGGATGAAGTAATATCGGATTATCTTAGCGGCTATAACTTGTATCGAAACTCACAGCAAATAAACCAGGAGTTAATTATTGATACAAGTTTTACAGACTATGATGCGGTTAACGGAACGACCTATCTCTACAATCTTACGGCGGTATATAATGTATTTGGCGAGTCGATCTATTCTGATCCGGTAGAAGCAACTCCCCTGGCTGCTCCCTTAGACCTGGAAGCTATGATAGGATATGGAATGGTGACCTTGACCTGGCAGGCTCCCGATCAGGATAACCTATTAGGTTATAATCTATATCGAGATGGAGAATCTATCAATACTGATCTACTTATTGATCCGGAATATGTAGATGAGGGTGTTGTTAATTTCATGGTTTATACTTATTGGGCTACCGCTTATTATGAAGTATTCGGCGAATCAACCCCCTGCGAGCCAGTTGAGATCATTCTCCTTGCTGTTCCGGGGGAACTAACAGCTGAGATAATTGATAATAAAAATGTTCTATTAGAATGGACTGCACCAGATATACAAGGCCGGACATATTCTTTATCAAAAAGAGAGACAGGATATGATGAACAGAAGACAACTTTCTATCGAGGCAGGACTTTTTCCGATTATGATTTAACAGGTTACCGGATTTATCGTGACGAAGAAATGATAGCCGAAAATGATCCTCTTAACTTGAGTTATCTTGATGAAGATCTGGTCTCTGGAACATATATTTATTATGTAACTGCTCTATACGATAATCTGGAATCTATTCCCGGCAATCCTGTAGAGATAGAGATCGATCTGAGTTGCAGCGATCAGGAATTGATCCCTCTGGTCACGGAGTTGAAGAGTAACTATCCCAACCCTTTTAATCCGGAGACGACAATTGAATTTTATATCGCCCAAGCAGGTTCGGTTAAAATCCATATCTATAATATTAAGGGGCAGAAGATAACAACTCTCTTTGATGAATTCGTGCATGCAGGTAGATACTCGGTTGTTTGGAATGGCAAAGATCAGATCAACAGGGAGATGACTTCGGGACTATATCTCTATCAGCTGGTAACTGAAAAGGAGAGTTTTATCAGAAAGATGATGTTGCTGAAGTAATATTCAGAGCATCCATAGAGATAAGAAGTAATATCCTATCACAGATTTCAGTCTGTGTCTCCTGTGTTGGCTTCGCCGAGCTCAGAAGCAGCCACTGAGAAGCGAATTCCTCGGTTCGATACATTCTGCTGTGATGAAGAGCAAGAAGCAGACAGCAGAACACTCAGGATGACAGTTTTTTGTAACATAGACTTCAGTCAGTGTAATATAATAAACTTCAGTATCACAGTGATACCGAATTAGATGCTTCATCTTCTTCGTTAAGATCCTTTATAAGGTTCTTAAAGAGAAAACGTGAATCACTCAGAGTTACATGACTCTGAGAACGCTAGAAACTGATCTTTTGAAAACGGTCCTTTCCCATCAAGTATCTGGCAGCATTGGGAAGGAGTTTCTGCAGCTGAGTGTCAATATCAGAGGATAGGTGCCTGATTTCCCATTGTGCATGAGTATCAGAACGGAGTCTGGAGAAGTGATACAGCTCTCTGAGATTTGTTTTGAATAGTAGATTGACCCGATGAGCATTGGTCAGAATATAGGAACCAAGCCCTCTTTTCTCCTTTTCTAATCTATCATAGAGAGGGGCGAGAGAATCCAGAGTCTTACTGATCAGTTGTTTTGAGCCCGTTTTTTCATAGATGGGGGGGATGACATAGCGATAATCAGGTCTATAATCTGAGCGAATGATCGTAGCCATGCGGTGTCTTTTCAACTGGGCAAAGCAACTGGCGGATATAGAAGTCTGGATCAAACAATCTACCAGTTCAAAAGGTTTGGGTGCCTGATGATAGGGTTTCATTTCAGCAAACATCTGATCAAAAAGGTCTTTCTTCTTAGCTGCAGAGAATTTCTTGATCTCCTGAACCAGATTTGAGATATCCTGTGGATAATTTTGGAAAATAAAACCGGCAATAATATGTTCTTCAGGATCAGGTGTCTGAAGATAAACTTTTGTCTCAACTGTAGATGATAAATCTTCAGAATTCGATTGATATTTCAGGTTTTCAACAATGCGGAGGAGTTTCTTTTTATAGGGATCAGCTTCTATATAACGAATCAGAGAAGGGGTAAGACCTTTGATCTGAGTATAAAGAGCATCATACATAGTTTGGGCTTCGGCCAATTCCAGATTGGCCAGACGGCGGAGTAGATTTTCCAGGCTCCGGGCATTAATGGTGATCCCCATCTGGGTAGCAGTAGCCAAAGGAAGCACGTAGCGAGCATCCTCTTTGGCCATCTCCTCTCTTTTTTTGGGGTTCAACCCGGGATTTTCTTTTATATAATAACTGTTTGCTGTTTCATAGAGGTTTTTATAGAGTTCAAAAAGCTTGCTAACTGTCTGTTGAAAATGGGCTTGCAGCGGACTATTATCTAGTTCTGAGGGGGTTATATAATCATTACTCCAGGTGACGTATCTCTGTGATTTTTCTGTGAAGGATGCCAATCGACTTTTCTGCAGAGATTCGGTAAGATAGCGTGAAATACCTATGATATCGAAGTTGAAGACAGCATGCTCGGCAATAGAGGAATGTCCCATGTCAAAGATGATCTTTTCGTTTGATTGCCTTGCTTTTGAAACCTCTTTCAGGGCGTTCTGCCTTAACTCGGTGACACTCATTGTACTTCTACTGATTCGGGCATAGGCGGCTGAAATAGTTTCGGGAGTTGCCTGTTGGGGTAAATTTAATTTATCAATCAACGATTTATCTATATTATACCCGGCAATTTTTACGATCATCGATCTCAACTCCTTTTTTTAAATTTAATCTATAACTCTTCAATACCATTCTTTGTTATCAATTAAGTTGTGAACAGGTGGCACAGACTAAAGTCTATGTTACTTTCAGATGGCACAAAAAGAGAAAACATTCATGGTTACAGGTTAACTGCTTAATAGTTTTTTACTATTGAAACCTTCGACTATAGCAATTCCACTACTGGTTCCAATTCTGTTTGCTCCCGCTTTGAGCATTTTCATGGCTGTCTCTGCTGAACTAACCCCTCCGGAGGCTTTGACGCCAAGTTTTGGTCCAACTACCCGCCGCATAAGCATTATATCATCAACTGTAGCACCACCAGTAGAAAATCCTGTTGATGTCTTAACGAAGAGAGCTCCCGCTTTTTTAGCCGCCAGACAGGCGATGATCTTTTCATCCTCTGTTAACAAACAGGTTTCGATAATAACTTTCAAAATAGCATCTTTATTTTGACAGACATCAGCGACAGAT